>CAYZFV010000023.1:0-10931 GCA_964477765.1 uncultured Candidatus Kuenenia sp. | reverse complement strand
CCGCACCTGGTCGAAGGCCCCGCGGAGGTTGGCGGCGCCAAACACCTTGTCTTGATCAAACTTGAGGCCGTTTTGGTCGTTGAGATGCACGCTCCACAGCTTGCCGGCGGCCAGTGCGAAGCCCATCTCGTCGGAGGGGTCGAGGCCGGCGAGAATCGCATGGGCGCTTTCGATCAGCACGCCCACGCGGGCCGGGTCGGCCGAACGCGCGCCGAGCGCCAGGGCATGGCCGATCGTGGGCACGAACGCATGATCGACCGGCTCCTTGGGCTTGGGCTCGATCGCGATCCGAGCCTTGGGGCTGGCGGCCAGAATCGCATTGATGGCGTCGATCATCTGGGCGGAGGCGGCGATCGGATCCTTGCTCTCGCGCACCGCCGTGCCCTCGCGGGCGGGCCACATCACGATCAGGTCACAGCCGAGGGCGAGCGCCACATCGACGGCCCGCTTTGACCGCTCGATCGCCCAGCGGCGGGCCGCGGGATCGTTGCTCGTGTAGCCCCCGTCGATGCCGTTGGCATGCTCCCAGAGTCGCGGAGCCACAAACTCGGCCACGAGGCCGAGACCGTCGAGCTTCCGTTTCATCGCCTCGGCCGCGGCGACGATCTGCGAGGGGGAGAGGTTTTCGAGGTCCGGCACCGCATCGTCGTCATGAAACTGGATGCCTTCGAAGCCGAGTTTGACGGCGGCGGCGAGAACGTCGTCAAACGCCACGGCCGGCCGCACGGGCGGGCCAAACGGATCGGCGCCCCGACCGATGTTCCAGGGACCAATCGAAAAACGATATGCATTCGCTGCCATGCCTGCTGCCTCACGGAAAAAACGGGTTTTGATCGGATAAGAACCGCAAGATTAACGCACCAGGATTACAAAAAAGCATAAACGCTTTATGTTTCATGTTGTAGCGAATGGGGGCGGCATTGCCGGCACAGATTTTCCACTTCCCGCATTTTCGCGTGACCGGCTAGGGTGTCGATCGCTTGAGGGTGACGATCTCGATCACCGACCTTGAGCAACTGAATCAACCGCTCAACGGATTGCGATTCGGTTTTGTTTTTCACCAAAGGAGTCTCTCGATGAAGCTTTCCTCGCTTGTGACGATGTGTGCCGTGCTGTTCGTGGTCGGTTTCGTGGCTGCCGATTCGGCGTCAGCCGCCGGCCGCCGCAGCCGCGCCTGCTGCGAATGCGCCCCGACCTGTGCCGCTGAGCCGTGCTGTGCGGCTGAGCCCGCTTGCTGTGCCCCCGAGCCGTGCTGCGCCGCCGAGCCCGCCTGCTGCGCCGAGCCGGCCTGCTGTGCGAAGCCCAAGCGTCGCGGTCTGTTCGGCCGTCGTGCCAGCAAGTGCTGCCCGCCGAGCTGCAGCAGCTGCTGTGCGGAGCCGACCTGCGGCGCCGAGCCTTGCTGTGCGGCTGAGCCCGCCTGCGCCTGCGACGCTGGCTGATCACGCCAAAGAGCATCTCGCTGATAGCGGCTACCGAGAGCCGGGCCTTCCCCTGGAGGGCCCGGCTTTTTCAGCCCTAGAGAGCCTCCCATGACGTATGATTTTGAATGGGATCCGTCAAAGGCGAACCTCAATCATCGAAAACATGGTGTGCGATTCGAGCAGGCTGCTACCGTGTTTCGAGACCCAAGAGCACTTTCCATTTTCGACTCGGAACACAGTCAGAATGAAGATCGATGGATCACCCTCGGGATTTCTTCCGCGGGTGGGCCCTTGGTGGTTCACCACACATTTTCGACTGTCGACACATCGCGGACTTCAATTCGCATCATCTCGAGCCGCAAAGCGACACAAAAGGAAATCCAGCAGTACCTGGAGACCGTGTGATGACTGAACCAATGAGTGACGAATACGATTTTTCTTCAGGTGAGCGCGGAAAGTTTCATCGCAACGATCTGACACTCAGGGTTCCCGTGTATCTCGATGCGGAGGTGCAGGTGTTTGTCCAGCAGATTGCTGATGCCAAGCAGTCAGATATCGAAACCGTGGTCAATGAACTGCTGCGTTCCGACATGCGTGTTGCGGAAATTATTCGGTAACTCGCAGCGTCTGTGCCGCAACTTACGTCGCAACCGATTTCCGCTCCGCCGTGGCCTCGAGGAGGCGGATCCACGGGCCGACGAAGTGGCCGCTGTCGTGGTAGGTGCGGCCGCTCACGAGATTACCGTCGATCACACACGGCTCGTCGACGAAGATGCCGCCGGCCACTTCGAGGTCAAACCGACATTTGGGCACGGTCGCCATCCGGCGGCCCGTGACGCACCCGGCGTAAGCCGGAATTTCCACGCCGTGGCAGACGCTGCCCACCGGCTTGTTTTCGGCGAAGAAGTGCCGCGTGATCCGCACGAGGTGTTCGTCGTAGCGGATGTATTCCGGAGCCCGACCGCCGCTGAAGAAGATCCCGAGGTAGTCATCCGGGTGGACATCGGCAAAGGCCAGATCAGCCTGAATCTGATAGCCCTCCCACTCCTTGGTGATCGTCCAGCCGGGCCGCACCTCGTGGAGCACCATCTGGTAGACCCGCCGCTCGGGGGCGATCACAACCGGCTGAAACCCAGCCTCGTTGAGCCGGTAGATCGGGTACAACGTGTCGATGGTCTCGGCGGCATCGCCGATGACGATGAGCACCTTGTGGCTGATGGCGGGAGGCTGAACGGTGGCAGGCATGATCGCGGGAAATCCTGTAGGGGGTGTCCGATTGATTTCGAGCATAGTCCAGCCATGGAGCGGAGCATTCAGGTTTTTCTCGCCCGCCGCACAGGTTTTTCGCCAGGTCGCGGGCCTGAGCCTGCTCCTCGGCGGTGTCGCCGTCGCTCTCGCGAGCCTGCGGGTGGCCAAAGCGGCTGAAGTCGCCGTGTTGGCCGGAGCCGCCGAGGGCCGCGCGGCCGATTCGCCCGCGGCAGACATGCTCAATGAGCCATTTGCGATCGACTACGACGCGGAGGGCCGGCTCTACGGTGTCGAGTTCACCCGCGGCAACCGGGTCTTTCGCTCAAGCGAACCGATCACGCCGGAGGGCGGGCCGCCGAGGATCGCGTTTGTCGCGGGAGTCTTTCATCAGACGACGAGCAAGACCGTGCCGCCCGTCGCGGTGGCCGACGCGCCGGCGGCGGCTGCCCGGTTCAATGGCATGCACGATCTGGCCATCGCTCCGGACGGCAGGATCTATCTCGCCGACACGTTCAACCACGTGATTCGCATCTTCGATCCTGTGGCCGGGCGAGTGGCCACGCTGGCCGGCACGGGCGAGCGGGGCTTTGCCGGCGACGGTGGTCCGGCCGCGGCCGCCGTGTTCAACGAGCCCTATTGTGGATCGCTCTCGCCCGACGGCAGCCGGCTGCTCATCGCCGATATCCGCAACCATCGGCTCCGCGCGATCGATCTGGCCGCCAAGACGGTGAGCACGATCGCCGGCAATGGAAAGCCGGGCCAGCCGGTCGACGGTGCTACGGCGACGGAGACGCCGCTTGCCGGCCCGCGGGCGGCCTGTGAGGCGGCCGCCGGCACGATCTACCTCGTGCTCCGGGAGGGCAATGCCCTCGTGGCGATCCGCGATGGCCGGGTGAAGACGGTCGTGAATGCGTCGGGCAAGGCCGGGTATGGCGGCGACGGCGGCCCAGGGTGCGAGGCGCGGCTCAAGGGGCCGAAATATGTGTGCATGGATCGCGAGCAGCGGGTGCTGATCATCGACACGGAAAACCACTGTGTGCGCCGCTACGATCCCGCGAGCGGCCAGATCGAACTCGTGGCGGGCGTGCCCCGGCAGGCCGGCGCGGCAATCGGTGACACCTGGAAAGCGACCGAACTCCGCCGCCCTCATGGCGCGCGCATCGCCCCCGACGGCCGGCTCGTGATCGCCGACAGCGACAACGACCGCGTGTTGATCGGAGCTTACTGATGGCTCCGCCAACGGTCGCGATACTGCCTCGGCGTCTGGCCGGCGTATTTCTTGAAGGCCTTCGTGAAATGGGCTTGGTCGTGGAAGCCGCAGTCGCGAGCGACCTGCCCGATCGCGGCGTCTGATTCCCGCAGCCTCCGCGAGGCCACCACGAGCCGAATCCGGGCCACATAGTCGGCCACGGTCATGCCAAACAGGCGGCGAAACTCCCGCTGGAGCTGGCTGGGAGAAAGGTCGGCCAGGCGGGCGAGATCGCCGACGGCCAAGCGGCGGCCGTAGTGCTGCGTGACCTCTTCGATCACAGGCGTCAGCCGCCTGTATTCGTCGGGCGCCTGCCCGGCCTGATCAAAGGGCCGGAGGATCCCGGCGATCCCGGCCACGCTGCCGTCGGCCGCAATGAGAGGCAGCTTCGTGCACAGATACCATTGTGGTGTGCCGCGGTAATCCGCCACGAGCCAGGCCTGATTCACAAGCGGCTCCCGAGACTCCATCACGCGGGCATCCTCGGCCACGTATTGCGACGCCAGGGCAGGGGGATGGAAATCGAAGTCAGACTTGCCGATCGCCTCCGCCTCCGACCGGCAGCCGTGCATGTCGAGCCAGGCCGTGTTGGCCCGCGTAAACCGGCCCTGACAGTCCTTCACGAAGAGAAACACGTCGGGCAGCGCGTCAAACAGCCGATTCACCTGCTCGGCCACCGAACCGTTTGCCTGCGGCGGAAACGCTTCCATGCGGCTTTCGTACAAGCGACTGACGGTCGCGTCAAATGGGACTCAAGACGACTTCTCGAACACAACCACTCCCCACGGAAAAAGCGGCGGCAGTTTGAGGCGGCCCTCCGAGTCGACGCTGAGGACGGTCGTTTGGAGGAGGCTGGAGTAATCTCCCGTATCGAAGGCGGCGGCATGGACAGAAGGCACGATCTCCCGCACGGGCTGGAGGAGCCGCACGGTCATGGCCGCGTCGCCGAAGAAGGCAGACTGGTCGATTGCGACCTCCAGTGGCCCGGTCGCGTCTCGCCAATCGACGACATGCATGACGAGTGGTGCATCGGCGTCACCGGGCCGTGTCCGGATGGTCGCGAACACCCCGTCGCTCATCGGGAGGCTGACCGGCTTCCGCCGCCAGCGGTCATCGACCACGCCACAGCCACCCGCAAAGGCTTCACTGTGGCCGTCGAGGTATTCGGTGATACCACGGATGAACGCGGTGAGGTCGGCGTAATTCTCTGGCCTGCCGAAATACCGACGGGCGTCTGGGGTGGGCAGATAGGTGTCCCAAGGCATCTCGATATGCCCCCCGAGGGCATACATCGTGGCGATCGTGCGACGGTTGACCGCGACCCAGCCGGGCGACTCCGGCTCGTCGCTGCCGTCGAGCGGCATCGTCACCGACTGGGTGCGACCGTGGCTCCGAGCGGTCTGCATCACGTCATGCAGATGAGCCGGCGTGGCATGATCGCGACGGAGTTCGCCGATGCAATAATCGAAGGCAAGCTCGATCGGCGTCCAGCGGCGGGCCCCGTTGTTGCAGGAGACCGCGATCGGTCGGCCGGCCTGGCGGTCCAATTCCTGTCGCCACCACCGGTTAAAGGCAACGCTTGAATCGATTTGGAACTGCCGGAAGTACGTCCGCAGCACGTCCGTCTTCCACAGCCGAAACGCATCACCGGTGGGGGCTTTTTTCCTACGGCAATAGTCGCCGTAGTCAAAGGCCGTGAGATCGGAAACGCCAAGTTTTTCCAGTTCGCTGCGATCCGCGTTGTCCGCCAGCCAACTCCGGAAGCCCTTCATGCAATGCCGGCAGAAGCAGCCGCCCCAGTGGTACGAGTGCTCGTTTTGGCCCGGCTCATCGCGATGGAGCACGTCGGCGCCCGCTTTCACGGCGGCCAGCGCAGCCCGCACATGGCCCGTTCGAAACTCGGGGTTATTCGCACATCCCCAGGGGTTAGGCTGCGGCCATGCCCGCATCCAGGTGGGGGCGAGCCGCTGCGCCTCACTCCCGATCACGTTCCACTGCCACGGGGTCGCCTTGCCCTCATAGCTGCCAGCGGCGAGCGCACCGCCATACTCGACGCCAAGATCATGCACCTTCTGGATGAAGGCGGTATCGTTGCCATACGTCCATTCCAACCGCGTGACGTGAAAGCCGCGAATGGCCGTGAGGGTGTCATGTGGGTCGTTGGCGTTGATCGGCCGTGGCCGCAGTGACCGCATACAGACGGCACTTGCCCGAGGCGCACCTGGAATGTCGACGGCCGTACCTGCCGCTGCATGAAGGGAGGCGGGCTGGGACACGGCCGTGGCAGGCTCCGCAGACGACTTCAGTGGCAGGAGCAATCCCACAGCCAAACCGAGAAAAAGTGTGAGCCGCCGCAGACGGAAGGCTCGAGTGGCCGGAGGATTTTTCGTGTGCATCGAAAGCAACTCCCCAGGGGCGGATGAGAACCGGAAACGGCCTATGGACTCTACCGCCGAGTCTGCTGGTTGGCTTTCAGGAAAAGCGCTGCTGCATGCAGGTTTTTCGCCAGCGGATGCATGTTTCATGCTGACGCAAAATCTGCATTGCAAAGGGGAAAACTTGAATGTTCCGACATGACCGGCCCAGTATTATCTCGTGAGGGGCAAACTTCGACCACGTTTTGATTTCTCATTCAAGGGTAAAGCCATGTTCATCTCTGCTCGATTGCGTGTCTCGGGAAGACGGTGTCCGACCGCCGCCTTCACGTTGGTGGAACTTCTCGTGGTGATTGCCATCATCGGCGTGCTGATCGGGTTGCTGCTCCCGGCGATCCAGGGAGCCCGCGAGGCGGCGCGGAGGAGCTCGTGTAGCAACAATCTCAAGCAACTCAGCCTGGGTTTGCTCACGTTTGAATCGTCCCAGAAAAAATTTCCGCCAGGATTTCAACGAGACTACGGTTCGTCCACAACGAATGATGGCACGACTGGTGCCGGCTCCCAGGGAAACTGGGCCTGGGGGGCATTCATCCTGCCGTACATCGAGTATGGCTCGGTGTCTGATGTCCTCGATATGACCGACACCACGTGCGCTGAGGCACTGGGCAACGCAACGAAGGCTGCCGCAATGAAGAAAAGAATGAACGGATTTCTCTGCCCCTCCGATTCCACGCGGCCGACGGGTCTTACGGATATCAGTTTCAACAATGATGCGGGTTCGGGTGTGGGATCTGGCTGGGCGATGTCAAACTATGTGGCGGCCAATAACGCTGATGAAATTCGGCGAAACGGCGATGGCATGTTCTTTATGGACAGCAACCTCGAAATCAAAAAGATCACGGACGGAACCAGCAAGACGATTGCCCTTGGCGAGCGGGTGTTTGAGATGTTCAACGGAATCACCGGCACAGATCCGGGCAATAGTCAAATCTTAAGCGGTTCCATCAAGCCGCAGGCGGGCTGCGTATTTTGTGTCCGTGGAACACGGGAAGCAAGTTCGCATGGAATTCGTGACGCGCTCGGGTCGGTGCCGGCTGGCGGGGGAATCAACCTGCCAAACAGCCTGATTTCCTTCACGACAAGTGTTTCGGGGCGCTCATTCTGCTCGTCCTACCATCCGGGCGGTGCTTTGTGTGCGATGGCGGATGGCTCAACGCGGTTTTTTCAAAACACGGTGGGCATCTCGATTCTCCGAAACCTGATCGGGATTGCTGATGGCAAACCGGTGTCGGGCGACTACTGATGCGATGCGAGCCTCGTGAGGTATGGATGAAACTGATGTGGAAGCGGTGCGGGCAGGCTGGGGCGATGCTTGTGGTTGGCTTTGCCCTGCTGGGCGTCGGCTGTGGCAAGAAGGTTGCCCCACCGCCACCGCTCGGGCTGGTCACCGGCATCGTCGCGCTCGACGGACAGCCTCTGCCGAAGGCTTCTATCTCGTTTGTGCCCACCGGGCCAGAGGGGCATGGGGCTCACGGGTTTACGGATGAGGCCGGCCGCTACGAATTGACCTATGATACCGACCACACTGGAGCGGTCATCGGCAGCCATCGTGTGGAGATCCGCACCGGCGGCGAAGGCTACGACAAGGATGGCAACTTCTTCGAGAGCAAGGAGCGGCTGCCCGCGAAGTATCATTCGCAGAGCAGGCTGACGGCCGAGGTGGTCGCCGGGCCGAACGAGATCAACTTCGAACTGCTGAGTCGGTGAGGCACACCTGGACGAGGTTCTGGTCGAGTTTCTGGTCCAGTCACCCAATGTTATGATTGCATGCGGTTGTGGCTCCGAAACACTCCGGGCGTCATCCCAAACTGTTTCTTGAAGGCTTCCGCCATGTATTGCGGGTGCTCCATGCCGCAACGGTCGGCGATGGCGGCGAGCGTGAGATCGGTTTCCATGAGCAGCGCCTTCACCCGGGCGAACCGTACCCGCACGATTTCTTCGCCGGGCGTGCGGCCGATCGCGGCCTTCATCCGCCGCTCGAGCGCCGTCCGCGAGATCCCGATCTGATTGACCACTTCTGATACCGCCAGCCCATGGCAGGCGTGCTCGCGGATGATCCGCAGGGCGGCAGACACCTCGCGGTCGGCGATGGCCACGATATCGCTCGACTGGCGGGTGACGATCCCGCGGGGTGCCACGACAAGCGGCTCGGATGGAGGCGGCTCGCCGGCCATCAGACGATCGAGCAAGGCCGCCGCTTGGTAGCCGACTCGGTCCCCGTCGAAGGCGACACTCGACAGCCGTGGCGTCGCCATCTGGCAGAGGGTTTCGTCATTTTCGACACCCACCACGGCCACTTCCTCCGGCACGGCGATACCGGCCCGCCGACAGGCATCGAGGAGCCAGAAGCCGAGTTGGTCCGTACAGGCGAGGATGCCGATTGGTTTCGGCAGCGACACCACCCAGTCGGCGACAGCCGCTTGATGCCGCTCCCAGTCGATCGGATGCTCGCCGCCGGGGCCGGCATGATAGGTATGGCAGGTGCCGCCCCGAGACTCCACAAACCGTCGGAAGCCATCCCGTCGCTCCTCGAAGTAGGTTTCCGTCGCGACGTCGAAGACGGCGAAATTGCTGAAGCCGTTGTCGACGAAGTGGCTGGCGACCGCCTGGCCAAGCTCGAGGTTGTCGACGCCGACGAACGGCCGCTGATGTGGCAGCTTCGAGGCCCGCAGTTCGACGGCCGGCAAGCCCGTCGCCTCGATCGCCTTGTCCATGGCGGCGGATGCCGTGCGGGCAAGGATTCCGTCGCCGTGCCAACTCCGCAGCCACCGTGGCACCGAAGAGTCGAGGCCGCGGAGTTCGAGAAACACCGACCATGGCCCGTGCTCCTGCATCCAGCGGTTGACTCCCCGCAGAATGTCACGGCCATAGGTGCGGGATGTCTCCACGAGGAGGGCCACATGGGGCGTGCGACGGGCCTTGGCAGGCGGCGAGTGTGGCTTGGGTTTCGGCATCAACACGCTCCCGCGGAGACCTTCTCGAAGGGCGATCATACACCTTCTCAACCGGTATCGGCCGCAGCCGCAAAAGCTGCGCGGCGAGTTCGTAAAAACTGCATGACAGCCGCCGACGACGGTATCAGACTATGAAGGTCTATCCGGTAAACCCGAGCGGAGGCGGCAGACAGATGGAGCGCAGGGCATTCCTTGGCTTGTCGGCGGTGGCGACGCTGGCGATGGTTCGTGCTGGAACGGCAGCCGAGACCCAGCCGGCGGCGACACCGCGGCTGAAAAACTCGCGGCCGGGCATCGGGGTGATCGGTTTCCGCTACCAGGGCAGCGTGATCGCCGAGCGTGCGAAGCCCCATGGCGACATCGTGGCGATCGCCGATGTCGATCGGGCGGTGCTCGACCTGTCCGCAGTCGATCCGAAAGTCAGCCAGCAGGTCAAGGCGACGCCCGCAGAGATCTACGCCGGTGTTGCTGCCCGCCATCAAGACTACCGCCGCGTGCTCGACGACCCGCGGGTGGACGTCGTGCTGATCGGGGCTCCCGACCACTGGCACTCGAAGATGATCATCGACGCCGTGCAGGCGGGAAAGGACGTCTACTGCGAGAAGCCCCTCACGCTGACGGTCGCCGAGGGCGCGGAGATTCTCAAGGCCGTCAAGCAAACTGGCCGTGTCGTGCAGGTGGGCTCCTGGCAGCGAAGCGACCAGCGTTTTCGGATGGCCGTCGAGATGGTGCGGCAGGGCCGGCTGGGGAAACTCCAGCAGGTGGATGTCGTCATCGGCGCCAATGAGGTGGGCGGGCCGTTTCAGCCAGCCGATCCGCCGGCGAGCCTCGATTGGAACCTGTGGCTGGGCCAGGCACCGAGTGTTCCATACATCAAGGAACGAACTCACTTCACCTTTCGTTGGTGGCTGGAATACTCCGGTGGCCAGATGACCGATTGGGGAGCCCATCATCTGGACATCGCCAAAGGGGCGATCGGGAGCGAGCCGATCGAGATCAGTGGCACCGCCCGCTACCCGACCACACCGAACGGCTTTAACGTGCCGCTCGAGTTCGCGGTGCGATATCGGTATCCAAACGGTGTCGAGATGAATGTGGCCGACCACGGCCGCACGGGAATCCTCTTTACCGGCAGCGAGGGCCGTATCTTCGTCAACCGCGGCAGCCTCACCGGCAAGCCGGTGGAGGATCTCGTCGACCGACCGTTGCCCCGCGAGAACTTCACGGTGTACGACTTCGACAATTCCGGCCGTCCAGAAAGGGCCGGCAAGATCGAGGCGATCATCAACCACATGGGCAACTTTTTCGACTGCGTGGAGGCCCGCAGGCAGCCGATCTCCGACGTGGTCAGCCAGCATGCCAGTGCGACGACCTGCCACTTGGGCAACATCGCCTGCCGGCTGGGGCGGCCGCTGGAGTGGAACGCCGCGGCCGGCCGGTTCGTCGATGACGCCGAGGCCGATGCGATGCTTTCGCGGCCACAACGAGAAGGCTTCGAGGTGCGGGCATGAGACGATGGGTTCGAGTCGGCCACGGCTGGCTGGTGGCAGCCCTGCTGGCCGGCCTGGTGAATCCGGCGCCGGCGGCTGACTGGCCCAGCCCGGTGGCCAACGATGTGCTGCCC
>CAYZFV010000022.1:0-5714 GCA_964477765.1 uncultured Candidatus Kuenenia sp. | reverse complement strand
AGCCGCTCGACCAGTTCTTGGCCCCCGAGATCGGCCCGCCGGTGGGATCGAGCATCACGACAAAGCCGGGCAGATTGTCGTTCACGCTCCCGAGCCCGTAATTGACCCAGGAGCCCAGGCATGGGGCGCCGCTTTGGATCTTGCCGGAATTCATCTGCAGCATCGCCGAGCCATGGATCGGCGAGTCCGCCGTCATCGAGTGGATGAAGGCGATGTCGTCGACATGCCGGGCGATGTGCGGAAACAGATCGCTCACCCACTTGCCGCACTCGCCGTATTGCTTGAACGGCCACTTGGGGCCGACCGCCCGGCTCTCGCTCCGCTCGCCACCGCGACCCTTCGTCTTCACCTGGATCGTCTTGCCGTCGAGCGGATAGAGCGCGGGCTTGTAGTCGAATGTGTCGACGTGGCTCGGGCCTCCATACATGAAAAGGAAGATCACGCTCTTCGCCTTGGGAGCGAAGTGGGGCGGCTTGGCTGCGAGCGGATTGGCGAACGGCGTGTCCGTGGCCCCAACCACCTGCCGGGCAAAAAATCCCTGGTCGAGGAGGCCGGCCAGCGCCAGGCCCGTAAACGACGCACCCGCCTCCCAGAAAAACTCACGGCGGGTGCGGCGGCAAAAAGTTCCGCGGCTGGCTTCGTGGCTGGTGGACATGAGGGGCCTCCACATATCGGGAAACGGGTCAGTCGAGATAGGCAAATTCGTTGAGGTTGAGCAGCATCAGGCAATACAGTTCGAAGGCCCGGCTCGGGCTCACGCCGTCGGCCTCTTCCAGCTGGTCGATGAGGGCCACGCCGGCGGCCACTTCCTGGTCGCTGGCCGACCGCACGAGGGCGATCTCGATCGCCCGGCGGATCATGGCAGCCACATTCGCATCGTCGGGCCCGCCAGCCTCCCGCTGCACCCGGCCGGCAAAGACCCGCGCCTGCTGATGCAGAAACGAGCCGTTCATCATGCCGAGGGCCTGCGTCGGCTGCGTGGTCACAAATCGCACGGGGCAGGTCGTGTCGGTGTCGGCCACGTCGTAATCGGCCAAGAGCGGCACCACCAGCGACCGCTTCACCTTCGCGTAGATGCTGCGGCGGGCCTGCTCTTCGGGAGGCGAGTGGCCCCAGCCCGCGCCCGGACGCGACTGGGTGGCCTTCACGGCGTCGGGGATCTCCGGGAAAACGCCGGGGCCGAACATCTTGGGATTGAAGGCGCCGCTCGCCACATGGATCGAATCACGCATCTCCTCGGCCGACAGCCGCCGCATGTCAAACCGCCAGAAGGTGTCGTTGAGAGGATCCTTCGCCAGGGCTTCGGTGTTCCCCGCCGATGACGCCCGGTAGGCCGCCGACATCAGGATCAGCTTGTGAAGCGGCTTGAGCCGCCAGCCGCCGGCGATGAACTCCGCCGCCAGCCAGTCGAGCAGCTCCGGGTGCGTGGGCGGATCGCCGGCGAGGCCGAAGTTGCTCGGGCTGCGAACGAGGCCGCGGCCGAAATGGTGCTGCCAGATGCGATTGACCATCACGCGGGCCGTGAGCGGATTGTCGGGGGAGACAATCCACCGGGCCAACGCCGTGCGGCGGCCCGTCGTCTTGGCATCGGCCGGCGGCGTGGGAATCACCTGAGGCGGTGCTCCGAGCACTTCCGGAAAGGCCGGCTCGACGCGGTGCTCCGGCTTCGGCTCGGCATGCGGGTTGCCACGATAGAAGACGAACGTGTCGGGGGCCGTGGCCCCGTGCTCGCTCACCACCAGGGCCTTGGAGACGGCGGTATTTTCCCGATCGAGCGCCGCCAGCCGGGATTTCCAGTTGGCAAGATCTGCCTTCGCCAGGTCGTCGAGTGCCTGGTCGCCGTGCTCCTTGATCCGCTTCTCGATTTCCTCCACATTTCGTCGGGCCTCCTTGCGGCGACGGGCAAGCTCCTCGGCGCGATGCCGGGCCTCGTCTGCCGACTCATCGCCCAGCGGAATCGCCCGCTCGATGAACTGCGGATTCATCTGCCGTCCGCCCATCGGCGTGATGTTGTGGAAGAAGGCGAGCAGCCCGTAATAGTCACGCTGAGACAGGGGATCGATCTTGTGATCGTGGCAGCGGGCGCAGTTGATCGTGAGCCCCAGAAGGGTCTGCCCGGTGGTGGCCACGATGTCGTCGAACCAGTCGTAGGTGGCCTGGAGTTTGTCC
The DNA here is from genome assembly GCA_964477765.1 of uncultured Candidatus Kuenenia sp. Classification (GTDB taxonomy): domain Bacteria; phylum Planctomycetota; class Planctomycetia; order Pirellulales; family UBA1268; genus CACORA01. The sequence goes on along the minus strand of CAYZFV010000022.1, from coordinate 3,545 downwards.
GCCGGTTCGTCATCCCAGATGCCGAGCCGGTAATACCCGGTCGCGATGAGATCGTCGGCCGAGGGATCGGGTCGCTCATCACCGGCCAGCTGCTCGATCACAAACTGGTCGTAGGGCTTGTCGTCGTTGAACGAGCGGATGACGTAATCGCGATACCGCCAGGCATGGGGCTTGTCGCCATCCCGCTCGAACGAGTTGGTGTCGGCATAGCGCACCAGATCGAGCCAATGGCGGGCCCATTTCTCGCCGTAGTGCGGCGACGCGAGCAAGCGATCGACCACCCGCCCCCAGGCGGCGGGTGACTCGTCGGCGAGAAACTCCTGCATCTCCTGCTCACTCGGTGGCAGGCCGGTCACGCCATAAGTGGCCCGCCGCAGGAGCGTGGCCCGATCGGCAGCTGGCGGGAGCGGCAGGCCGCGGCGCGCGAGGCCGGCCTGAAGAAACGCATCGATCGGGTGATCGACGTCCTCCACGACGGGCACCATCGGACGGGCAAGGGTCTGAAACGCCCAGTGCCCCTTCCACTCGGCACCATCGTCGATCCATGTGGTGAGGGCCGCGACCTCAGCCGGCGTGAGCCGCGGCCCCTCCGGCGGCATCCGAATGTCGGGATCGGTGGCCGTGATCCGCTTGAGCATTTCGCTCGCGGCCGACTGCCCTGGCACGATGGCCCGCGCGCCGCTGTCGAGTTCTTGCGCGGCACCGCCACGATCGTCGAGACGGAGACCCGCCTCCTGGGTATCGGGGCCGTGGCAGGCCAGGCACCGCTTTGCCAACAGCGGCTGAATGTCTTGCGAAAAGTCGACCGCCTCCGCAGCCGACACCCCACAAGCCATACCGCACAACACGATGACGACGGCAGCACAGCGACTCATCGGGCACGATCCTCAGATAGTTGCCGAGGCGATGCAGAGGCCAGTGCAGATCTGGCGATCTGGTCACGATCACGATCCCATATTCTAAGCACCGTTTACAAACTGTCAAAGGTCCTGTATTCTTGGCATTCAAAGAACCTCATGGCTGCCTCATCAAACCGCGTTGAATCGACCCTCCTGCGGCGGATCAACGAGCGTCGCTTGCTGGAAGTCATCCAGACGCAAGGCCCCTCGTCGCGGGCCATGTTGACCCGCGCCTCGGGGCTCACGGCCCCGACCGTTTCCAAGGCTGTCGACTCGCTGCTCCAGCGGGGGCTCGTCGAGGAACTCGCGCCGGTTGAGCAGGGGCTTGGCCGCCCCGGGAAACTGGTTCGCATGGCCAGCCACTCGGGAGCCGTGCTCGGTGTCGTGATCGACACGCAGACCTGCTCGACTGTCGCCGCCGGCCTCGATGGCGTGGTGACCGAGGAGCAGACGCGACGCTTCTCCACACCCGGCGACTACGCCACCCTGATCGACATGCTCGAGCGCGATTGCCGCACGCTGATCGCCGGCATCCCGGGCAAGCTCCACGGCATCGGGCTGAGCGTGCCGGGGCTGATCAACGACCGCCTCGGCGAGATCGTCTTTTCGCCAAACCTCCACCTCCTCGACAAACGCAATCCGGCGCGGGATCTCGAGCAGCGGCTCGGTATTCCCTGCCTGCTCATCCAGGAGACCGACGCGCTGTGTCTTTCTGAACGCATCTATGGCGATGCCCGTGGCCTCGATGACTTCGCCGTGCTCGATGCCGCCTTCGGGCTGGGCTTGGCCGTGATGAGTGGCGGCCACCTGCTTGCCGGCCACAGCGGCATGGCCGGCGAGATCGGCCACATCACGATCTCCCCCGACGGCCTGCGGTGCGGCTGCGGCAACCGGGGCTGCCTGGAAACGCTCGCCACCGACGCGGCGCTCGTGAGGATGCTCACCGACAAGGTCGGCAGGCCCCTCGACATTCAGGCCGCCGGTGACGTGCTCACCGACCGTGCCGCCGATTTTCAGCATGAAATTCGCACGGTCACGGAATACCTCGCCATCGCCATCGCCACCGTGATCAACATCTTCAATCCCACGACCCTCTTCGTGCATGGCACGCTGCTGGCGGCCGATCCCGACCGGTTCGCCCGCGTGCTCGAACGGGTGAAGCAGCGGACGCTCACCGCCTCGCTGGCCGATTGCACAATCGTGGCGACACGATCGAGCAAACGGCAGGGCGCGATCGCCGGTATCATCCATCATCTCACTCACGCCTGGGCGCCCTCGGTGCGGTAGGGCTCCGCCGATCGCCACCCCGTCCTCGATCTCTCGAGAAAGTCATGCGCGACACCTCCGGAAGTCTGTTTTCGCTCACCGGCCGAGTCGCCCTCGTCACCGGCTCCTCCACCGGCCTCGGCAAGGCAATGGCCAGATGCCTCGGTTTGGCCGGCGCGAAGGTGGCGATGAACTACGCCAATTCCCAACAGCGGGCCGAGGCGGCCCTGGCCGAACTCGAGGCCGGGATCACGGCGAGACTATTCCGAGCGGATGTGACCGACGAAGCCGAGATCGACGCCATGTTCACGGCGATCGAGGGCACGCTCGGTCCCGTCGATATCGTCGTCGTCAATGCCACGCCTCCCCAGCCGCAAAAGCCGATCGAGGAATACGACTGGGCGTTTTATCAGCAGATGCTCGACTTCTTCGTGAAGAGCCCCTATCTCCTCACGCGGCGGGCTCTGCCGGGAATGAAGGCCCGCAAGTATGGCCGGCTGATCAACATCACCAGCGAAGTGTTTCTGCTGGGCGTCGCACCCTTCTCGGCCTATGTGGCCGCCAAGGGAGCCCAGACCGGCTGGTCACGGAGCATGTGCCACGAACTCGCCCCCTCTGGCATCACCGTCAACATGATCGCGCCCGGCTGGATCCCGGTGGAGCGGCACGAAGCCGATCCGCAGGCTGACAAAGACGCCTACCTCGCCTCGATCCCGATGGGGCGGTGGGGGAAGCCGGAAGACGTCGGCTGGGCGGCCGCCTACCTGGCCAGCGACGAAGCCGCCTTCGTGACCGGCCAAACGATCGCCGTCAACGGCGGCAAAACCTGCTGGTAGACGGTGGCCGCGCGCCCGCCGTGATCGGTCATCTCTGGGTCACGCCCGGCCGGGACGGCAGAAGTCTTGTCGCGGAGGAACTTCCTCGCTTGCACGTCCAAGGAGGGTTCCAACCGCCGACGTCTCACGCGTCGTAGTAGAGGCAGAACTCGTACGGATGTGGTCGGAGACGCATCGGGGCGATTTCTTTTTCCCGCTTCAGCTTGAGCCAGGTGGCGATCACGTCTTCGGTGAACACGTCGCCGCGGAGGAGGAAGTCTTGGTCCTGCTCGAGGGCGTCGAGGGCCTCGTCGAGGGAGCCCGGAGCCTTGGGCACATCGGCCAACTCCTCCGGCGGCATGTCGTAGATGTCGCGATCGAGTGGATCACCGGGGCTCATCTTGTTTTGGATGCCGTCGATCGCGGCCAGCAGGAGAGCCGAGAAGGCGAGATAGGCATTGCACGTGGGATCAGGGCAGCGGAACTCGATCCGTTTCGTCTTCGGGCTGGCCGAATACATCGGGATCCGGCAACTGGCCGAGCGATTCCGCTGCGAATAGGCGAG
>CAYZFV010000021.1:0-7860 GCA_964477765.1 uncultured Candidatus Kuenenia sp. | reverse complement strand
GACGATCTGGCCGTAGTGGGTGGCGTGGGCGGCGTGCGGAACCGACTGCACGATCTCGGCGAGCGACGGCGCGCCGCCGATCCGGTCGAGATCGCCCTTGGTCCGCAGCCGCTCCAGCACGATCGTGACGTCGATCCGCTTGCCGGAGTCGTGGAGTTCGAGCAGATGGCGAAACAACAGCTGATGGGCGTCGTCGGCGAAATCTTCGGCGCGGATAAGGAGCGCCACGTCGTCGCAGACGTCTGGTTTCAGCAGGATGCTACCGAGCACCGCCCGCTCGGCGTCGACATTGGCCGGTCGTTCGCGGGCGTCAAACAACGAGGGATTGGGGAGAGAGCCCGCTCCCTCGCCACGGCTACGGCCGCGGCGGGATCCTTCCCGGGTCGCAGTATCCTGCGGGGCGGCCATGCCACATCCTCAGTCTACGAAGTTACTTGCTGCCAGCCTCGCTGCTCGACGGCACCACCCACACCTTCATGTCGCCTTCGACCTCCGCCGCCAGACGGATCTTCACCGTGTAGAGGCCCACCTCCTTGAGGGGGCCCTGCAGGATGATACAGTCGGGCGACACCATCAAATCGAGTTGTTTCAGCGAGCGGGCGATCTCCGCGGCTCCAACCGAACCGTAGAGGTGCCCCTCATCATTGGCATTCGCTTCGATCGTCACGCTCGTCCGCACCAATTCGGCCAACTGACTACGGAGACCGGCTATCCGCTCGCGGGCGATCTCCTCGAGTTTGGCCCGGTGCTTTTCGACCATCCGCTTGTGGTGGTCGGTGGCGACGGTGGCAAGGCCCTGCGGCAGCAGGTAGTTGAGGGCGTAGCCCCGCTTCACCTCGACCACGTCCCCCTGCTTGCCGAGGTGCTCGACGTTGTGGATGAGAAGCAGTTCGACGCCACCCCGCGGTCCCTTCGGGAGATTGGCGGATCCGCGGCGACGGCCGGCTGTGGCGGTCGTGGTTGATGTGGCTGACATGGGAGAGGTTCCTTGAAAGAGTGACGGAAGAGCGAGAAAAGGTTTCAGAACGGAATGTCGTCGTCGGCACCGGCGGCTCCGCCCATGTCCGAATCGCCATAAGAGGGAGCATCGTAAGAGGGAGCATCGTTGAAGGAGGCCGACTGATCAAACTCGTCGCCCCCGCCCTTGGCGGCGACGGCCCGCGGCTTGCCGCGGCTTCCCTCGCCACCCCGTGAACCGAGCAACTGCATGCGGTCGCACACGACGCGGAGCTTCGAATTTTTCTTGCCGTCCTTCTCCCACTGGTCGAGCTTGAGACGGCCCTCAATCAGGAGCGGGGAGCCTTTCGAGACATATTCCCCGGCCACCTCGGCGGTCCGACCCCAGAGCGTGACGTCGACAAACGTCGTCTCCTCGACCCATTCGCCCTGGGCATTTTTCCGACGATCGTTGACCGCCAGACCGATGTCGGTGACGGCGGTGCCGCTGGAGATGTAGCGAAGCTCGGGGTCACGGGTGACGTTGCCGAGAAGGATTACTTTGTTGAAGCTGGCCATCACTGCCTCCGTTTCTCTGCCGGGATCCAACCGGCCGTGCATAGTGAACTGAACGCCTGTACAAAACCGGGCGTCAGCCTAGCGGGTCGGGTTGAACCGTGCAAGCGGCCGGCCCGACCCGCGTGTCATGCAGGGCCTGCTGCGGCGGTTTTCTGGCCGGTTTCGCCGGCCAGGGCATGCTCCACAAGGGCGTCGGCGATCCGGGAATCGACCTTCAGGATCAGCGAGCGAAGGATGTCGTCGGTGATCTGGCACTGCCGTTCCAGGGGGGTCACGCCGCCCCCCTGCATCTTGAAATAGGTGAGCCAGTAGGCGCCCCGCTTGTGGCCCTTGATCGGGTAGGCGAGTTTCCGCTCGTCCCACAGCCGCGCGGCGAGGATCGTGCCCCCCGCCTGCGTGATCAGGTCGGTGACCTGCTGGGCCGTGCCCGACGGGTCGCGGGCATATTTTGTCGGGTCGAGGATGAACATCCCTTCGTACACCACCATGGTCGATTTTCTCCTGCTGAGTTTCGGGAAGGACGTGAACGGGATCAATTAAAACGGTTCATGGCAGCGTCGATGCCGAGGGCGAGCCATTCCTCCACGGCATCGGCCGCCCGCTGCAGCACGATGTCGACATCGGCCCGCTCATGGGTGGCGAACTTGCCCAGGACGAAGTCGGCCGTTTTCCAGCCCGCCGCCACCGGACCGATGCCGATCCGCAGCCGCGGGATCGCCGTCGTGCCGAGCCGCGCGAGCACGTCGGTGAGGCCATTCTGGCCGCCACCTGAACCGCTGCCGCGGAGCCGAATCGTGCCGAGCGGGAGTTGGAAGTCGTCACAGATCACCAAAATGTTTGCATGGTCGATTTTGTAGAAGTCGCGGGCCGCCAAAACGCTCGATCCACTGAGGTTCATCCAGGTGAGCGGCCAGAGCAGGAGGGCGGATGTGCCCCGCAGCGTGACCCGGGCGACTTCGCCCTGGAATTGCTGTCGTTTCACCGGAGAGCCGGCTCGCGTGGCGAGGATGGCGAGCACATCGAAGCCGACGTTGTGGCGCGTGCTCTCGTACGACCTTCCGGGGTTGCCCAGCCCGACAATCAGTTTCACGATGCCTCATGAACGGGGTGATTCAGCCGGCCGGAGCCGAGCCTTCTCACGCTTCCGCTTCTCCCTCTCCTTCCTCGGCGGCCTTGCGGCCGATCACTTCGGGTTCGGCAGGAGCCGCGGTGGCGGCTTCTTCCACCTTGCCGCCGGCGACTGTGCAGGTGACCACGGGCTCTTCGCCCTCCGTCACCGCGACGGCGCCCGGTGGAAGTTCGAGATCGTGAACTTTGACAACACCACCGACCTCGAGGCTGCCGATCAGGGCGTGGATCTTTTCGGGAATCTGGTCGGGGGTGCACTCGATCTCGACTTCGTGAAGCACGAGGTTGACGGTGCCACCGGAGCGATGGCCGGGGGCGTCGCCGCGCAGGTCGACGGGCACCTTCACCTTCACCCGTTCGGTCTTGCTGACCCGCACGAGATCGACATGAATCGGCTGCACACCGAACGTGTCCCACTGGAGTTCGCGAATCAGGGCGCTCTCCTTGACGGCGCCGGTGAGATCGACCACGCGGCTGCCGTGGCGGATGACGGCCTCGAGGGCCTCCCGCTTGGCGGCGAGGTCGACACATTTCTCACCGTGGCCATAGAGAATCGCGGGCACGAGGCCTTGGCGGCGGAGGCGGCGGCTTTCGCGGGTTCCGGTGCCCGACCGCGGCATCACTTCGAGGGAATCACTCATGAAAACTCCTTGTTTCGAGCCCATTAGTTTGCCATGCCAGGGCCGTTTCGCAAGCCCGCACCCGCCGGAGCCGCGATTTCACCGGGGCCAGCCCACGGCCTCGAGACGGCCGTGCAGGTCGACCAGGCGGCGGTAGCGGTCGTACACCTTCGCCAGCGTGGCTACCGACGCGGGCCGCGGCATGAACCGCTGGTGGCTGTCGGTCTGATGGCCGGCCAGAAATTCGGCCCACGTCGGGGCCCGGCCGGCCAGCGTCTCGTCGCGAAACTTCGCCATCAACGCCGCCCCCCAGGCCGTGCCCTCCTCGGCGCCATCGAGAATGGTGACGGGCGTATCAAATGCATCGGCCACGAGCTGGCCGAGTTGTGGCGTCTTCACCAGCCCCCCCGACAGGATGATCTCCGTGCGCGGATATCCTTGCCGGTCGAGTTCTTCGCTGCCGATCCGCAGATTGAAGATCGTCGCCAGCAGCATCGCCTTCACGGCGTTGCCGGCCGTGGCCGTGGCGTCGTTGAGCCCGATCACGAGCGCCGTGCCCCCCTGCGACACGCCGAGCCCCGGCTCGTCGTCCATGAAGGGGAGCGCGAGCAGGCTGCCACAGTCGTCGGGTGCCGCGAGCACCTGCGGCATGACCGCGGCAAAGTCGCCGCCAAACATGTTCACGACCATGTTCATGGCGGTCGTGCCATTGCGAAGCCAGACCATGTTGATCGGCCGGCCGTCGGGGGCGCAGAAGTGGTCGATGGCCCGCGCGATGCCGGTAAACGGCCGATCGCCGACCGAGTTGGCGACGACGCTGGTGCCGAAGCTCATCGATACCTGGCCCGGCGCCGCGATCAGCGAGCCGGCCAGTGCCGCCGGCTGATCGCCTTCCGCGGCCGCCACGGGGATGCCTTCGGGCAGGCCGAGGAGCGCCGCGCCGCGGGCGTCGAGCACGCCGCCATCCTCGCCAGCCCGCCGCACCTCCGGCAGCAGATCGAGAATGCCGGGCAGCATCACACCGGGCAGGTCGTGGGCGGCGGCCTCCGCAGCGATGTGGTCGAAGGCGGCGGCGAGCCGGGCATCGTAGGTGAGCGTGGCCTGATCGATGGGGAACATGCCGGCCGCATCACCGATCCCGAGGAGCCATCGGCCCGTGAGCCGCCGGGCGATCCAGCCGGCAGGCGTGGTGAGATGGGCGGCCCGCGCGGCCTTGTCCGGCTGATGCCGGATCGTCCACAGCCAGCGGACGGCCGTCATGCGTTTCGGACACTTTACGCCGAGCTTCTCGGTGAGTTCGTGCCCCTCAGGCTCGTTGCGGCCGTCGCACCAGAGCCGCGCCGGGCCGAGCGGCTCCCCGGCGGCGTCGGCCAGCACTTCGCCATGCATCTGCCCCGAGATGCCGACCGCCCGCACCTGCATGGTGATGCCCTGGGCGGCGAGTTTCTCGCGGAGACCGGCCATCGCCGTCGACACCGCCGCTTCCCAGTCAGCCGGCTGCTGCTCGAAGCATTCCGCTGCCAGACCGGGCACCATGGCATACGAGCCCTCGCCGGCGGCGAGGATATCGAGGCTCGTGTCGGTGAAGATGACCGACAGGCCCTGCGTGCCGACGTCGATCCCCAGATAGCCATCCGTCATGCTGCACCCCGCATGGTTACGACGCTCACTGAAACATCATCGACACCGACTCGTTGCGGTGGATTCGCTTGATCGCCTGCCCGAGCAGGCTGGCGACGGAGAGCACGGTGACGTTGGGCAACGCCGTGTCGGCGGCCAAGGGAATCGAGTCGGTGAGCACGATTCCCTGGAAGGGCGCCGCCTTGAGCCGCTCCACCGCGGGGCCGACGAGCACGCCGTGCGTGGCGGCCGCATAGATCGCCTTCGCACCGTGGGCATGAATCACCTCGGCCGCCGAGCAGATCGAGCCGGCCGTGCTGATCATGTCGTCGAACATCAGCGCGGTCTTGCCCGCCACGCTCGCGCCGATGATGTTGGCGCTCTTGGTCGTCTCGGCGCTGAGCCGTCGCTTGTCGACGATCGCCAGCGGCACGTTGAGCCGCGTGGCATGCCCGAGCGCCCGCTTGATGCTGCCGGCGTCGGCCGCCACCACCACGAGATCCTCGTGGGGCAGATCCATCGACTGGAAATAATTGTTGAGCACCGGCGCCGCATAGAGATGGTCGACCGGCACGTCGAAGAAGCCCTGGATCTGGGCGGCATGGAGATCCATCGCCAGCACCCGGTCGGCTCCGGCCCGCGTGATCAGGTTGGCCACGAGTTTCGCCGTGATCGGCACGCGGCCGGCATCCTTGCGATCCTGGCGGGCATAGCCGAAGTAGGGGATCACCGCCGTGAGCCGATAGGAGCTGGCCCGCTTGAAACTGTCGATCATCACGAGCAGTTCCATGATGTGCTCGTTGACCGGCGGGCAGGTCGGCTGCACGATGAAGACGTCGCGGCCTCGCACATCTTCGTCGATCTTGCACGAGATCTCACCGTCGGGGAATCGCCCCAGCGAGATCTTTCCCATCGGCAGATTGAGGTAGCGGCAGATGTCCTGCGCGAGCGGCTGGTTGGCGAGGCCGCTGAAGATCTTGAGGTCGTTCATGACGCCACTTTGACGGTGGCTTCCCGGTTCTTCAAGGCCGTGGCCACCGCCGCGAGTTGGGCGGGGGTATTCACCGAGAGCGTCTCGCTCGGATCGAGGCAGGCCACGGCATCGACCGGGCGGCCCTCGGCCAGGAGCATGCCGGGGCAGTCGGTGATGTAGTACTCACCGGCGGCGTTGTCGGGCTTGAGGCCGGCGAGTGGGTGAAGCAGGTCGCGGGCCTCGAATACATAGGTGCTCATGTTGACCTCGCGGATCATCTGTTCCGCCTCGGTTGCATCTTTTTGTTCCACGATCTTCACGAACCGGCCGGCGGCGTCGCGGACGATGCGGCTGAGGCCGGCGGGGTCGTCGGTGACGGCGGTGCCGAGCAGGCAGGAGACTGATTGATCGTGAAACCGTTGCAGCAGACCCGTCAGGCTCTCCGGCCGCAGCATCGGCGAATCCCCGCACACGATGACGACCGGCCGCCGGCTATCGGGGGGATCGTGGGCGATGCGGTCACGAATCAGCTCGGCCGCCGCAGCGACGGCATCACCGGTGCCCCGCTGCTCCCGCTGCACGGCGAACGCTACGCCGGGTATTCCCGCGAGCGCCTGCTCCACCAACTCGCCGCGATAGCCGATCACGACGATTCTGTCGTGGACACCCGCCGCCGCCAATGCGTCGAGCACCCACCGCACGAGTGGCTTGCCATGGGCTTCAAAGAGCACCTTCGGCAGGTCGCCCCCCATCCGCGTCCCTTTTCCGGCAGCGAGCACAACAGCAAGTGGTTTCATCATCTACCCATGAGAGTAAGACAGGCTTCAGCCTGTCAAACTGTGTGGCCTCCACTTCGCTACACTGTCGGCCTCATCGGAGAACTTCATGGCAAAAAAAACTGTTTCGATCAGCGACGAAGTCTCGGAATCGCTTGGCACGCTGGCCGTGACGGCCCGGCGGTTGCGGGGCGGAACCCGTGAGGGCGTGTTGCTGGTGGAACTCGTGGCGGGCGCGACCCGCGTGGTCGTGCTTCCCGATCGCGGCCTCGGGATCTGGAAGATCGTGAGCGACGGCGTGGAACTGGGCTGGCAGTCGCCGGTGGCGGGGCCGGTGCATCCGCACTTCGTGCCGCTGGCGGAGCCGTCGGGGTTGGGCTGGCTCGATGGCTTCGACGAACTCGTGGCCCGCTGCGGCCTGGTGAGTAACGGCGCTCCCGATTTCGATGCGACTGGCCGGCTCGTGCATGGGTTGCACGGGCGGATCGCCAATCGGCCTGCTCATGATGTGGTCGTAACGCTCGACGATGCGACTGGCACGGTGACCCTCAGCGGTGTGGTCGACGAGACGCGATTTCTGATTCACGACCTGCGCATGACGACCACGCTTGCCGTGCACGCCGACCAGCCGCGGGTGGCGTGGGCCGACACCGTTGAAAACCGCTCCGACAGGCCGACCACGACGCAGATGCTCTATCACGTCAACTTCGGGCCGCCGCTCTTGGGCGCAGGGGCCGAGGTCGTGGTGGATGCCGCCGAGATCGCGCCGCGGGACGCCGCTGCCGGTGACGACGTTGGCACCTGGAATCGCTACGTCGCCCCGCAGGCGGGCCGCGGTGAGCAGGTGCACTTCATGCATATGCGGACAGATGCAGGTGGACGGGCGGCTGCGATGCTGGTCTCACCCGACGGCGACAAAGCGGCGAAGCTCTCCTGGCGGGCGGCGGAACTCCCCTGCTTCACGTTGTGGAAGAATCAGGGGGGCTTGGCCGACGGCTACGTGACCGGGCTCGAGCCGGGCACCAACTATCCGAATCCGCGCTCCTTTGAAGAAACGCAGGGGCGGGTCGTGTCGCTCCCACCGCATGGCAGCGTGACGTTTGATCTCGCGATCGACGTGCTGCGCGGCGGGGCCATCGCTGCGGAACGCGAGCGGCTCGGTGGCGACCGGCCGCAGATCCACCAGCAGCCCAAGCTCGGCTGGTCGTGTGGGTAGCGGGGCGAGGGG
>CAYZFV010000020.1:0-9835 GCA_964477765.1 uncultured Candidatus Kuenenia sp. | reverse complement strand
CAGCGCGAGTTCGTCATCGACATTGGCAAAGAGGATCGTCCAGGCTCCGCTGCCCCGCACGGGCGTCTGGGCCCGTGGCTGCCCGGCAGCTTCGCCGGCTCCGATCGAGAGCGTCGCCTCACCCGTCGCCAGGTCGATCGTGCAGCGGTGCACCGCCCCCGCCTCCACCAGATCGAAGGTGACCCGGCCGTATGCCGCACGGCTTTCGAGAACGGTCTCGACGGCGATGTCGCCCACCCAGTGCGGCCGGCTGCCGAGCGCGTTGTAGGGCTGGAAGTCGGTGATCAAGCTCGGGGCGGCGGCGCCGGCCAGCGACCCGCCGTCGCGCACCGTTTCCCACTGCTCGTCGGTGGGAATCAAATGACGATACCGAAGCGTGGCTGCCTGCCCTGCGGCGCCGTCGACCGCAAACGAGCGGCCGTCGTCCGGGGAAGCCCAGGCGGTGTCCGCCGCCGACCAGTCGGTCCATGCCGCCGGCCAGCCGGCCGCCACCAGCTCCGACGACACATGGCTGGCATCATGCACACACTGCAGCATCGCCAGCAGTTTGCGATCGGGCTTCCGGGCGATCCGCGGCGGCTGCCCGTCGTGGCTCGTCCAGATATCGCCGGCGGCGATCGACACGGTCTCGCCCGGCAGGCCGACGAGCCGTTTGATGTAGTTGGTCTTGGCATCCTCCGGATACCGGAAGACCACCACATCCCACCGCTCGGGATCGGCGAAGTCGTAGGCAGACTTGTTGACGAGAATCCGGTCGCCGTTGAACGACGGATACCGCGGGTCGTATTCCAGGCCACCGTTGCGTGGCTGGAGGAGCTCCACCGGCAGGCCGCAGTTGGGGCAGGTGCCGGCGGCCACGAGCTTGCTGTCGAGCCGTGCCCGCCGCTGCGCGATCGGGCCGGCTTCCCGCTCCAGATCGGCCAGCTGGCGGCGGGCCTCCTCCCGCTCGCGGGGCGTGCTCAGCGAACTGTCGACCACCGCCCGTAGCCGGACCACCTCCCGCTCCAGCCGGGCGAGCTCCATGCGCAGGCCCTGCGACTGATCGTCTTCCTCGGCGCTGCAGCCCACCCGGTAGGCGAGCCCGCAGGAGTCGCAGATCAGATCCTTGTGGCGACCCATCAGGGTGGGGGCCATCGACCCGGTCGGGATGACGAAGGCCTCGGCCTCGAAGGCCCGAAACAGGAGGGCCAAGGTGAAGGCCACCACGATCGATTCGATCGTCTCCCGACCGAAGGCCAGCGGACCGCGAACCGTGTCGCTCGGCCGCGGCGCGTTGGGAATGTCTTTCGCGGCCGGCTCCTGCGACGCCGCCGCGTCGGAGCTGGCGGTCGACAGGTTCTCGGGCTGCTTGTCGTGTGTGGTCATAGCTTCGTTCCGCCACGTCTGCGGCGGAGCAGACAGTCTACGGCGTTCGTTGCGCGCCGCTCAACGGGCCAGGCAGGCGGCCACCGCGGCCGAGATATCGTCGTACGTGAAGGGCCGCCCGAGTTCCTTGGAGGCCATGTCGTCGTCAAACCTCCGGGCGAGCGACCCATCGGCGTTCCAGACAAACACCGCCGGCACGCTGACCAGGTCCATTTTTTGATACAGCGTGTCGGCATCCTCGCGGGCCACGAGGTTCACGATCTCACCGGCACCGACCTTTCGCAAAAATCCCTCCACCCGCGGCACCACCTCCTCTGGCGATCCGATCCCTTCGTAGTCAAACGAGAGCGACAGGCAGGCCACCCGATCTCCAAAGGTCTCTTGCAGCTTGATCAGCCCGGGAAATTCTTTCACGCACGGCGGGCACGACGTACTCCAGCAGTCGAGCACGACGACGTTGCCGGCATGCCGGGCCCGCTCGGCCTCGATCTCCGCATGATCGACAAGGCGAATCGTGACCGTCGGGGATTCCGCGGTTGTCGATGCTTCAGAAGCGGCCGCTGCGGCCGGGGGTGGCGCCGGTGGCGGGCTACCGCAGCCACTCAACCCACAGGCTCCGAGAAACGCCGCTCCGAGGCATGCCATAATACCCGCCCATCCCATGCCACGCTTTACGCACATTCGCCACAAGCCTCCAGAGTCGCTTCCCGCGCCGCGGGAACTGATCGTGGCCTGTGCACCGATGCGAAGCCACATCAACCTCTCGCACATCGTACGCTCGTGCGGCTGTTTCGGCATCCGCCGCGTGATCGCCTGCGGCGCCGCCCGGCTCCACGACCGCATCGCCCGCGATGGTGCCGACGCCGTGACGCTCGAGATTCATCGCAGCCTGCCGCCGGTCCTCGACCGGCTGAAGGCAGAGGGCTACGAACTGGTGGGGCTCGAGCAGACGACCGGCTCGGAGAGCCTGTTTACCTTTCCCTTCGTGCCGCGGACGGTGCTCGTGGTCGGTAACGAGCGAGTCGGGCTCGAGCCCGACGCGCTCGACCGACTCGACCGCGTGGCCGAGATTCCGATGGCCGGCCTGCCCCACAGCCTCAATGCCGCCACGTCGCCCTCGATCGCCGTCTATGAATATTGTCGGCAGCATCCCCGCCGCGGGGAGCCGCAGGGATGACGCTCGTCATCGGCACCGACGAGGCGGGCTACGGACCGAATCTCGGGCCGCTGGTGGTGACGGCGACGGTGTGGCGGATGAAGGCGCCACCGCATGCCGTCGAGGCCACGCTGGCCACTGCACTGCTCAAGGCGGCCGCGGCAGCCGATCCGGCGGCGACATCGGCCGCTCCGCTCTGGGCCGACTCCAAGCAGATCTACCGCGGTGGTCGCAAAGCGGGGGATCGGGGGCTGGCTGCACTCGAGGCTGGTGTGCTCACCGCGGTGGCGCTAGCCACGGGAAGCGTGCCGGCAACATGGCCCGCCTTCGCCGCAGCCACCGGGATCGGCAGCGAGGCAGCCCGGCCACCGGAGTGGCCGGTGCTGGAGAGGGCGGTGCTTCCTCGCGCGGCTGATGCCAGCAGCTGCCTGGCGCGTGGCAGCCGGATCGCCACACCGCTTCGCGACGCTGGTGTGTCGCTCACGGCGATCTGTTGCCGGATCGTCCATCCCCGCGCCTTCAATGGCCATCTGGCCGCCGGGCTCAACAAGTCCGACATTCTCTCGCAGGTCACCCTCGGATTGGCCGCCGCCGCCTGCCGACAGGCCGAGGCCGACGAGCCGATCCTGATCTGGTGCGATCGGCATGGTGGTCGCAAACACTATGCGGCCGTCGTGTCGCAGCAGTTCGACTGCCCGCTCGTGCAGCCGATCGAGGAAACCCCCGCGCGATCGGCCTACGATCTGCCCGCCTCCCGCTGCCGCATCGAGTTTTGCGTGGGGGGTGAAGACCGCGGCCCCGTGGCCTTGGCCAGCATGACTGCCAAGTATGTGCGAGAACTGGCGATGGAGGCCTTCAACGCGTTTTGGTGTGATCGTTCGCCAGGCCTTGCGGTCACGGCCGGGTATCCGGTCGACGCCGCTCGCTGGCGCCGCGATGCCACCGCCGCGATCGGGGCCGCCGGCATCTCCGACGACGACCTCTGGCGACGGGCATGATGGCTTGCTCCCCGCCGGTGAAGCCACCACAATCCGTGTCATGGCCACGGTGCCCACCCATCTCTATATCGTCCGCCACGCCTGGGCCGAGGATGTCGGTCCGGATGGCAGCGACTTTTCGCGTCCACTCACCAAAAAGGGCCGCAAGCGGTTCGAGAAGTTCATCAGCCATCTCCGCGATGCTGGAATGAAGGTCGATCGCATCGCGACGAGCCCCCTGGTTCGCACCCGGGAGACCGCCGAGATCATGGCCGAGGTCTTCGAGATCGAGTCGGGCGTGGAGGAGGTGGCGGCCCTCACCCCGGGGTCCGATTGGCCGGCGCTCGTGGAATGGACGATTCATCAGGACGCCCATCGCGTGGCCTGGGTGGGGCACGCCCCCTGCGTGGGCCGACTGGTGGCCCTCACCATCGGCGACGGATCGGCCGCCATTCGGATGCAAAAAGGGGCCGTCGCCTCCCTGCGGCTCGATGACGGGCCCGGCCACCCGGGCGACCTGGAGTGGCTGGCCACGGCCGGCGTGGTCGAAGGGGAGTAGAGCGACTACACTTTACAACCTTGGAATCTCGATCCAATTTGATTTGAGTCACGCTTTTCCCTCGGATCTGAGCAGGTAAACCATGCAACGCAACGTTCCCCGCGGTTCGACGCCCCCCTTCAAGGCTATCTTGATCCCGGTTTTTTCGACGGCGAGTCTAGCGGTCGTTATGGTGACAACCGGCTGCGCCCCTTCCAGCGACACCGCGCCACGGGGTGAGGTGGTCGAAGTGGAAGTGATCGAGACGGCACCACCCGCCGCCGATCCAAACCGCAATCCCCCTGTCACGGAAGAATCGGCCGCAGTGGCCAAGAAGGCCGACGCCGCCAAGGCGGAGGCCGATGCCGCGATCGAGGAGGCTGGGCAGTCGATCACGAAGCCGGAGGTGAAGGAACCGGCCACCGCCAAGACATCGTCCGAGAACACGAGCGAAGACACCGCCGGTTCCAAGACCGATGCCAAGACCGATGCCAAGCCGGAAGAGAAGCCGGCTGCCGAGGAAGCGGAGAAGACGGCCGCCGGCCCGCGTGAGCCGGTGAAACTTGGTGATCCCTCCCTCACCGCCGGCGTGCCGGGAAGCGGCCCGATCACCCTCGACCAGATCGATGCCTGGCTGGTCGATCCGAAGAACTTCGTCGAACTCGAGCCGATCCTGCCGCTTGGTCTCTCGCAGGGAGCCGCCCAGATCACCGGCCTCGAGGAGAATCCGCTCACCCGCGCCAAGATCGAGCTTGGTCGGCAGCTCTATTTCGACCCGCGGCTCTCGCTCGATTCCACCGTGAGCTGCGCCACCTGCCACGATCCGTCCATGGGCTACTCCGCCCACACGAAGAAGGGCGTCGGAATCGACGGGCAGGAAGGGGGCCGCAACTCCCCCGTGGCCTTCAATCGGATTCTCTCGGGCCCGCAGTTTTGGGACGGCCGTGTCGATTCGCTGGAGGCGCAGGCCGTCGGCCCGATCGCCAATCCGATCGAGATGGGCTTCACCCACGAGGGCGTCGTGAAGCGGCTCGGCGAAAATGCCGTCTACAAGAGACAGTTTGAGAAGATCTTTGGTGAACTGACCATCGACCGGGTCGGCCAGGCGATCGCCGCCTTCGAGCGGGCGCTCGTCACGGCCCCGTCGCCATACGACTACAACGAGCAACTGCGGACCTTCGAGGGGCTCGACGAGGAAGACATCGCCGACGACCCGGATCTCGCCGCCAAGTACGCCGAGACGGTGGCCTTCCTCGAGAAAAACCCGATGTCGGAGGCGGCCATGCGAGGCCGCGACATCTTCTTCACGGAGAAGGGCAACTGCACCGCCTGCCATGTCGGGGCCAACCTGGCCGACGAGAAATACCACAACCTCGGTGTCGGGATGGACAAGGAGAATCCCGACCTCGGCCGGTTCGCGGTGACGAAAGACCCGAAGGACACGGGGTCCTTCAAGACGCCGACGATTCGCAATGTTGCCCTCACGGCCCCCTACATGCACGACGGCTCCCAGGGCACCCTGGAAGAAGTGGTGGAGTGGTACGACAAGGGCGGCCATGCCAATCCCCACCTGAGCGACAAGATTCGACCCCTGAACCTCACGCCGCAAGACAAGGCCGATCTGGTCGAGTTCATGAAGGCCTGCACCGGCCCCACGCCGACGGTTGAAACCAGCC
Organism: uncultured Candidatus Kuenenia sp.; assembly: GCA_964477765.1. GTDB lineage: Bacteria > Planctomycetota > Planctomycetia > Pirellulales > UBA1268 > CACORA01. The sequence continues at coordinate 4,123 of CAYZFV010000020.1, read as the reverse complement.
GCCTGCCGGAGTGAGGCGGCTGCTGCATGGCATCGCGATCAGGGCTGCTGCCGCTCCCCGAGGCGACGCTTCCGCTCTACGCGGGCGTCGACCTTGGCGGCACCAACATCAAAGCGGCGCTCGTTGATGACGAGGGGCGGTTGGTCGGCTTCCATACCGAGCCGACGCATGCCGCCCGTGGCCCGGAGGACGCCGCCGCCCGCATGGGCCGGGCGGTGCATATGCTCGCCCGCGGGGCGGGCATCGCCACCGCCGACATCGCCCGCGTCGGCCTCGGCTCGCCGGGGCCGCTCGATATCGCCGAAGGGCGAATTCTGCGGGCCGGCAATCTGCCGGGCTGGGACGCCTTCCCACTCCGCGACCGGGTGAGCGAACATTCCGGTCTGCCGGTCACGTTTGCCAACGACGCCAACGCGGCCGCCTACGGCGAGTTTTGGGTGGGCTCGGGCCGCGAGTACGACAGCCTGATCCTCCTCACGCTCGGCACCGGCGTGGGAGGCGGCATCATCGTGGGGGATGTCAACATCGAAGGCGCCCACAGCCACGGCTCGGAATGTGGCCACCTGATCGTCGACACGTCGGCATCGGCCAGGCTCTGCCCCTGCGGCCACGCCGGCCATCTCGAGGCCTATTGCAGCGCGACATCGCTGGTGAAGATCGCTGAAGAAGCGATCGCCGCCGGGGCGACCGGTCGCCTGGCCGACGCCGTGCACGGTGGCGAGAAGCTCACCCCGATCATGGTCGCCCGCGAGGCGGAGGCGGGGGACCCGCTGGCGCACGACCTCCTCATGGAGGTGGCCCGCTGGCTCGGGATCGGCATTGCGTCGCTGATGCACGTGGTCGACCCGGAGGCGGTGATCATCGGCGGAGCGATGACCTTCGGCCGGGAGGCCAACCCCGTCGGCCGGGCCTTCCTGGAGCGGATCCGCGAGGAAGTCCACCACCGCACCTTTCCCACCCTCGCCGCCAACACCTGCCTGCGTTATGCCACGCTCGGCGGCGACGCCGGGTCGATCGGTGCCGCCGGGCTGGCCCGCCTGCACCGCTCGCGTTGAAGCCGTTTCGCCGTCTTCATGCCCACCCTCTGGCCACCCCTCGCGCCATGAACGATTCGCCCTCTGATTCCTGGCACCATCTTTCGGCCGATAACGTGGTCAGCCGCTGGGCAACCGATCCATCCAAGGGGCTGGATGCCGCCGAAGTGGCCCGGCGCCAGCGGGACTATGGGGCCAATGTCCTCGCTTCACGGCGTGGCCACGGGCCGCTGGCGAGGTTCCTGTTCCAGTTCCATCAACCGTTGATCTGGATTCTGCTCGTCGCTGCCGGTGTCACGGCCTTTCTCCACGAATACATCGATGCCGCCGTGATCGTTGCGGTCGTGGTGGTCAATGCCGTGGTCGGCTTCGTGCAGGAGGGGAAGGCCCTCAAGGCGATCGAGGCACTCGGCAAAACGATCATCACCGAGGCCACCGTCATCCGCGATGGCCGCAAAGGGCGGATCGACTCATCCGGCATCGTGCCCGGCGACATCGTGCTCCTCCAGTCGGGCGACAAGGTGCCGGCCGACCTGCGGCTTCTGCGTTGCCGCGACCTCCAGGTGGCCGAGGCGGCGCTGACGGGGGAATCGGTGCCGGTGGAAAAATCACTCGACCTGCTGGCTGCCGAGGTGCCGCTGGCCGATCGCCGAAACATGGCCTACGCCTCGACCCTCGTCACCTTCGGCCAGGCAGCCGGAGTGGTCACCGCGATCGGCGACACCACCGAGGTGGGGCGAATTTCCCGGCTGATCGCCACGGCCGACGACATCCAGACGCCACTCACCCGGATGATCGCCCGGTTCAGCACGCTCTTGCTCGTCGTCATCCTTGTCCTGGCGACGGCCAACTTCGTGATCGGCATTCTCCGCGGTCAGCCACCCGTCGAGATGTTCATGACCTCCGTGGCGCTCGCCGTGGCCGCCATCCCGGAGGGCCTCCCGGCCGCCGTGACGATCATGCTGGCCCTCGGCGTGGCGATGATGGCCCGTCGGCAGGCCATCATCCGCAAGATGCCGGCCGTCGAAACGCTCGGCAGCACCACCATCATCTGCTCCGACAAGACCGGCACGCTCACTGAAAACCAGATGACCGTCACGGTGATCGTGGCCGGTGATGAAATCTTCAGCCTGTCCGGCTCAGGCTATGATCCCGAAGGCGAGATCACGACCGACGGCACGGGGCTGTCGGTTGGCGACATGCATGGCCGAGTGGCGTTGCTCGAATGCCTGCGGGCCGGAGTGCTCTGCAACGATTCGCAGGTGACCGGCGGCGCGGATGAATGGGTCGTCGAAGGCGATCCGACCGAGGCCGCGCTCCTCGTCGCCGGGGCCAAGGCCGGCCTGGCGGCGCATGGGCTTCTCGAGGAATCACCGCGGCTCGATTCGATCCCCTTCGAGTCGGAACTGCAATACATGGCCACGCTCCATGATCAGGGCCTGGAGCGGCCCCGGGTGCTCTACGCCAAGGGCTCCGTCGAGGCGATCCTGTCGCGCTGCGACTCGGCGTTCGACGCCGCCGGCCACCGCCGGCCGCTCGATACCGCCGCCGTCACGGCCATGGTCGCCCGCCTGGCCGCCGACGGGCTTCGCGTGCTCGCCTTCGCCCGCGGCGAGTTGCCGCCCGAGACGGCGGCACTGGCCCACGACGATGTTCGGGCGGGTCTCACCTTCATCGGCCTCCAGGCGATGATCGATCCGCCCCGGCCCGAGGCGATCGAGGCCGTCGGCATCTGCCAGAAAGCGGGCATCCGCGTGAAGATGATCACCGGCGACCACGCGATCACGGCCGCCGCCATCGCCGCGCGGCTGGGTATCGACGGTGCCGGGCAGGCGACGGAGACGCCCGTCGTCGCGATGACAGGCCGTGAACTCGAGACAATTGCCGACGACGACCTGCCCCGCATCGCCGATGAGACGGCGGTCTTCGCCCGCGTGGCTCCCGAGCAGAAGCTCCGACTCGTCCGGTCGCTGCAATCGCTGGGCCACGTCGTGGCGATGACCGGCGACGGCGTCAACGACGCGCCGGCCCTCAAGCAGGCCGATATCGGCGTGGCCATGGGCAAGGGGGGCACCGATGTGGCCCGCGAGGCGTCCGACATGGTGCTCACCGACGACAACTTCGCCTCCATCGAGGCGGCGGTCGAGGAGGGCCGCGGAGTCTTCGACAACCTCACCAAGTTCATCGTCTGGACGCTCCCCACCAACGGCGGCGAGGCCTTGACGATCACGCTGGCCATTTTGCTGGGGGCCAAGCTGCCAATCGCGCCGGTGCAGATCCTGTGGATCAACATGACCACGGCGATCATGCTCGGGCTGATGCTCGCCTTTGAGCCGAAAGAGCCGGGGATCATGACCCGCCTGCCGCGCGACCCGCGGGCTCCCCTGCTGAGCTGGAGCCTTTTCAAGCGGATCGGTCTCGTGAGCCTGCTCCTCATGGCCGGAGCCTTCGGGCTCTTCGAGTGGATGTTGCAGATCAAGCAGGCCTCCCTCGCCGAGGCCCAGACCGTGGCCGCGAGCGTCTTCGTCTTTGGTGAGCTCTTTTATTTATTCAATTGTCGCTCGCTCACCCGCAGCGCCTTGCAGATCGGCCTGTTCGCCAATCGTCCGGCCCTCCTCGGCGCGGCGGGCATGGTCGTGCTGCAGATCCTCTTCGCCCAGACACCGCTGATGAACCGCCTCTTCCACACGGCTCCCATCGGCTGGGATGCGTGGGCCGCGGTTGCTCTTTTCGGGCTGGCGGTCTATGTCATCATCGAGATCGAAAAGCGGCTGGTCGGCCATGCCTTGCAGGGAAACAGCTTTCGTCCAGCCGCCCGCTCCCCCTCCGGATAGAATTCGGCCCATGCCCATCGACTGCCGCCACATTCGCAACTTTTCGATCATCGCCCACATCGACCACGGCAAGAGTACCCTTGCCGATCGGCTGCTGGAGCACACCGGCACCGTGGAAAAGCGGCAGCTCAAGGAGCAGATGCTCGACGACATGGATCTCGAGCGGCAGCGGGGCATCACGATCAAGGCCCGGGCGGTGCGGATGGAGTGCCGCCACAAGGGGGAAGTCTACGAGCTCAACCTCATCGATACGCC
>CAYZFV010000019.1:0-6917 GCA_964477765.1 uncultured Candidatus Kuenenia sp. | reverse complement strand
CGGCCTGCGGCATCGACTGGCCGAGCGACAATCCATTCCACGGCATCGTCGCCCGGGGCATCGAACTGGTCGTGGCCTTCGAGGAGGCGGTGCGAATCGCGGGCGACTACCGCACCGAGCTCGCCACGCCACGCATCGACTACCAGCCCCGGCCGGGCGAGGGCTGCCATGCCACCGAGGCGCCGCGAGGGCTGCTCTACCATCGCTACCGGCTTGGTGACGACGGTCTCATCGCCGAGGCGACGATCGTGCCGCCGACGTCGCAAAACCAGGCCCGAGTCGAGGAAGACCTCAAGGCCTATCTCCCGACGGTGCTCGACCACGACGACGCCGAGGCCACCCGCCGCTGCGAACACCTGATCCGCACCTACGACCCGTGCATCAGCTGCGCCACGCATTTCCTCGCGATCGAGCATCACTGAATTTTTGGCGGCGAGTATGATATTTGCTGGTAATAAAAACCTGCCTCACGAGTCCACTCCATGAGCCCCGAGACCTCCTCCGAACTTCTCGCCCTTTCGCAAAAGCTTCTCGATGCCGTCGCCAGCGGCGATTGGCCGACCTACCGCACGCTCGTCGCCGACGACCTCACCTGTTTCGAGCCGGAGGCCCGCGGGCAACTCGTCGAGGGACTTGCTTTCCACGAATACTATTTCACGCTTCCCGCCGCCCCTGGTCAGGCTCCCCGCCCCGTCCGCAACACGATGGCCAGCCCGGTCGTGCGGTTTCTCTCGGCCGACATCGCCCTCGTCGCCTACGTGCGACTGACGCAGGTGCTCGACGATGCGGGTCGGCCCGTCACGAAAAGCTGCGAGGAAACCAGGCTCTGGCGGCGCGAAGCCGGCGAGTGGAAACACGTCCATTTCCATCGCAGCCTGCCCGGGTGACAGGGTCGCGCGGACATCTCAGGCCGGCGTCGACTGGATTGCTTGCAGGAGCGGATCGGCAAGGATCTGGTTGATCTTCGCGTCAATCTCTTCCCGGGCGGAGGCAAGTTTGGCCTGCTGCTCTCGCGTGAGTGGCTGCCGACCGGCTCCGAACTCGAAGCCCCGCAGGCTGGCAGCCAGACGAAAGCCCTCCGGGAAATCGCCGGCCGCGAACACGGTGTCAAACAGATTAAGCAGCTGGTATTGGAGCCGATAGGCCTCCTCGATCCGTCCGGCTTGCGTGAGATCGTATACAGCCCGTGTCAGCTCCGGCACGATGCCGCTCGTGGCATGAGTGCCTCCCTGGCAGCCGGCCAACAGCATCGGCACAAGCACGGCATCCCAGCCGGTCATGAACACGAAGTCGGACCGCAGCGGCCGCACCACCTGAATCATCCGCATCATGCCGGCGAGATCGCCCGAGGAATCCTTGATGCCCACGATCCGCTCGAACTCGGCCAGCCGCCGAATCGTCGGCAGATCGATCGGGCTGGCAAACATCGGAATGTTGTAGAGCGTGACGTCGATCGGGCTGTGGCGGGCGATCTCCCGGAAGTAGGCGAAGACGCTGTCGGGCGACAGCTTGTAGTAGAAGGGCGACACGATGGCGACGGCCCGGGCTCCGTAGTCGTGGTAGGCCTCGCAGGCGGCGAGCGTTTCGCGGACGGTGGCTTCGGCCGCCCCGGCGAGCACGGGCACGCGACCAGCCGCCTGTTCGCAGACGATCTTGATGATCCGCCGTCGCTCGTCCACCGAAAAGCGGGTGAACTCACCGGTCGAGCCGTTGGGATAGAGCCCGTGCGCGCCCTTCTCGACGAGCCAGTCGACATAGCGGCGGAGTTCGGGCTCGTTGATGCCGCCGGCTGCGTCGAGCGGCACGATGTGGGGCGTGAGGATGCCATGAATCGGAGCGTGGTGCATGCCGAGCAGCATAGCACGCTCTAGCCCCGGCAAAAGTAGTTCTCACAGGCGGCGAGCGTGGTGAGCCGGCCCGCATCCCGCTCCGGGATGTCGCGGCCCAAGGCTTGGGAAAGCCGGATGATAAACGTTTGAAAATCGACCGAGTCGAGGTCGAGCTCGCGACGCAGGTTGGCGTCGGCAGCAAGGCTTGCAAGATCGGCCTCCGGTGCGATGCCGCCCAGGATCTTCAGCACCGTCTCCCGAATCGTTTCCTGGTGGCCACTCACAGTTTTTCCGGTTCCTGGAGCAGCTCTGCCAACGCCTCCAGATAGAGACCGCCGCGGTGGCCGTCGCTGGCCCGATGGTCGGCCGAGAGCGTGGCCCGCACCACCGGCCGCACGAAGAGGCCACCGTCGACCGCCCACGGCCGTTCGACGATTCGGCCGAAGCCGACGAGTGCCACCTGGGGCGGATAGATCACGCCAAACACTTCTTCGACGCCCCGGTCGCCGAGGCTCGTGACCGTGATCGTCGAGTCGGCCAGTTCCGAACTCTTGATTCGGCCGGCACGGGCCCGCTCGGTGAGGTCGCGGACGTCCGCCATGAGCTCGTCGAGCCCCCGCGACGGCGTGTCGTGAATCGCCAGGATCACGAGGCCCCCGGTGCGGAGCGCGATCGCGAGTCCCACATGAATCTCCGCCCGCCGCCGCACCGCGTCGCCTTCCCAGACGGCGTTGAGCTCCGGCACCTTCCGGAGGGCCATCGCCGCCGCCTTGAGCAGGAGCACGCCCGGGAGCAGCCGCCGCTCCGGCGGGCGAGATTCGTTTTCATGGGCCAGCCAGGCCGTCGCCGCCTGGAGGTCGATCGTGGTGGCGAGATAGTAATGAGGAATCTCCCGTTTCGAGCGGGCCATCGCCGCAGCGATCGCATGCCGCATCCGGTCGAGACGGTCGGCGGAAGCCGCGGCTGGCGGCGGAGGAGTGGGCTGTGGCGGAGCGGTTTTTTCACGCGGCTGGGCAGACGGCGGGGCGGGAGCGGTCGCGAGATCGCGAATCGTGGCGAGGGGTGTGCCGACGGGCACGCGGGTGCCGGGCCCAACCAGGATTTCGTCAAGCACGCCCTCGGCAAACACCTCCACATCGATCACGCCCTTGTCGGTGTCGACCTCGGCGATCACGTCACCGCGGCTCACGGCGTCACCCGGCTGCTTTCGCCAGCTGACCAGTGTGCCGGCCTCCATGTCAGCGCCGAGCGTGGGCATCGTGAAGGTGTGCATGGCGATCACCGGCAGGCGGCAACGATCCGCTCGACACTCGGGAGGGCGGCGTCTTCGAGTTGTTTGGCGTAGGGGATCGGCACCTCGGCCGTGCAGACGCGGGCGACCGGGGCGGTGAGTTCGCCAAACAGCTGCGCGCTAATCACAGCCGCAAGCTCCGCGGCCAGCCCGTAGGTCTGCCAGCCCTCGTCGACGATCACGGCGCGATGGGTCTTCGCAACCGATGCGAGAATCGTCTCCGTGTCGAGGGGCCGCAGGCAGCGCAGATCGACCACCTCCGCCTGCATGCCGTCTGCGGCGAGCGTCTCGGCGGCGGCCAGGCATTTTCCGAGCGACCCGCCAGACGCGATCAGGCTCACGTCGCTCCCCTCGCGACGGACGGCCGCCCGCCACGCCGTGAAGCCGTCTACCGACTCGGCCACCTCGTCTTCCCGCGAGTAGAGGAGTGCATGCTCGACGATCACCACCGGGTCGGGATCGGCCAGGGCCGCGGCGAGCATCCAGCGGGCGTCGTGCGGCGTCGCCGGGGCGAGCACCTTCAGGCCCGGCACGTGGGCAAACCACACCTCGAGGCTGTGGGAATGCTGGGCCGCCACCTGCCGGCCGGCGCCCGTCGCCGTGCGGATCACCAGCGGCACCGCCATCTGGCCGCCGCTCATGTGTCGCAGCGTGGCCGCGTTGTTGACGATCTGGTCGAGGGCCAGCAGGGCAAAGTTAATCGTCATGATCTCCACGATCGGCCGCATCCCCGCCAGCGCCGCCCCGATGCCCGCCCCCACGAAACACGACTCTGAGAGCGGTGTGTCGCGAATCCGGTCCGGGCCAAACTCCTCGAGCAGGCCCTTGCTGCATGCATACGCCCCGCCGTAGCGGCCGACATCCTCCCCCATCAGAAACACGCGGTCGTCGGTGGCGAGCGCCTCGCGCAAGGCCTGCCGCACCGCCTCCCGATAGCTCAGGTGGGGCATGGCTCCTCCTCGGCGGCATACACGCCTGCTGCAAGCGACTCGACCGGCTCCTCGTCAGCCGCCTCCGCCTCAGCTACGGCCGCCGCGACCACGCCCTCCACCCGTTCCTGCATCGCCTTCCAGTCGGCATCGTCGAGCAGCCCCCATTGCCTCAGCTGCCGCGGAAACGTGACGAGCGGATCCCGCGCCCGCCACCGCTCCACCTCTTCCTTGGGGCGATAAAGTTCGGGGTCATACATCGAGTGGGCGCGAAAGCGATAGGTGCGGGCCTCGAGCAGATAGGGCGCGCCGGTGCTGCGGACGATTTCGAGTGCCAGCCGGGCCGCCGCCTCGACCGCCAACACGTCCATGCCGTCCACCACGGCCGACTCGATGCCATAGGCCATCCCCTTGAGATGAATCCGCGGCATCGACTGATGACGCTCGAGCGCCGTGCCCATCGCGTAGAAGTTGTTTTCGCAGAGGAACAAGACAGGAAGCTTCCAGAGGGCGGCGAGGTTGAGCGACTCGTGAAACTCCCCCTCGGCCACGGCGCCGTCGCCAAACAGGCAGCAGGTGACATGCGGGGCATGCTGCAGCCGATCGGCCAGCGCGAGCCCCACCGCCATCGGCATCCCGCCGGCCACGATCGCCGTGCCTCCGTAAAACCGCCGCCCGGCATCGAAGAGATGCATCGACCCGCCGCGGCCGCGGCAGCAGCCGGTCACCTTGCCAAACATCTCGGCCATCACGGCCGCCGGCGTGATTCCCCGCACCAGCGCGTGGGCGTGCTCCCGGTAGGCGGCCACGATCCGGTCCTCGGGCCCCACCCCCTGGAGCGCCCCCACCGCCACCGCCTCCTGCCCGATGGCCAGATGCAGAAATCCGCGGATGCTGCCGGCCATGTAGCACTCGGCCGCCTGCTCCTCGAACCGCCGCACGAGGAGCATCTGTTCGAGCAGTGCGTGGGCAGGGGCTTTTGCCAACAGGGGTGTCATCGAGTCGCCTCCCGCGGCTGCCCCACGGCCGGTTCGAGCATCGAGAGATCGCCCTCGGGGAGGCCCAGTTCCCGGGCCTTGAGCAGTCGCCGCATGATCTTGCCGCTTCGCGTTCGTGGCAGGCTTGCCACGACCGCGATTTCTTTCGGGGCGACCGCGGCCCCGAGTCGCTGGCGGGCGAAGCCGAGCAGCTCCCGCTGTAGGTCTTCACCCGGCTCGTGACCGCGAGCCAACGACACGAAGGCCTTGATGATCTCGTAGGCGCTGCGGTCGGGCACGCCGATCACGCCCGCCTCGGCCACGGCCGGGTGTTCGAGCAAGACGCTTTCAACCTCGAATGGGCCGACCAGATGGCCGGAGGTCTTGATGACGTCGTCCTTGCGGCCGACAAACCAGTAGTAGCCGTCGGCATCCCGGCGGGCGAGATCGCCGGTGAGATACCAGCCGTCGGCAAAGCAGTCGGCGTAGCGGTCAGACTCGTTCCAGTAGCCGCGAAACATCGACGGCCAGCCGGCCCGCAGGGCGAGTTCCCCCTGCTGATCAGGGTCGCGAAGTTCCTCGACCCGCCCCTCGGCATCCCGCTCGACGATCGCCGCCTCGACGCCGGGCAGCGGCTTGCCCATCGAGCCGGGGCGAATCTCCACCGCCGCGACGTTGGCGATCATGATCCCGCCCGTCTCGGTCTGCCACCAGTTGTCGTGAAACGGGTGGCCGATCGCCTCGCGGCCCCACTCCACCGCCTCGGGATTGAGCGGCTCCCCCACGCTGGCCGCAAACCGCAGCCGGCTGGTGTCGAATGAACGGGCGAGTTCGGTACCGGCCCGCATCAACATCCGAATCGCCGTGGGCGCGGTGTACCACACGGTCACGCCCTCGTCGTGCAGGATTCGCCACCATCGCTCGGCATCAAACTCACCGGCGTCGAGGATGCTCGTCACGCCGTTGGTCAGCGGGGCGATCAGCCCGTAGGAGGTGCCGGTCACCCAGCCGGGGTCGGCCGTACACCAGAAGATGTCGTCGGGATGGAAGTCGAGGGCGAGGATCCCGGTGACGTGGTGGGCCACGACCGCCTCGTGTACATGGATCGCTCCCTTGGGTGTGCCCGTGGTGCCGCTGGTGAAGTGCAGCAGCGCGGGATCCTCCGGAGCGGTGGCGACGATCGTGTAGCGATCCTTGGCGCGGGCCATCGCTTCATGGAAGTCGAGCGTGCCGCGAGGCAGCGGCCCTTCTTCGTCGGGCACGAGGATGACATGCTCCACCGAGTCGAGCTGGTCGTGGATGCCGGCCACGCGGCGGCGATAGAGGCTCCGCGTGGTGACGAGCACCCGCGGCTGCCCGATCGCCGCGCGGGCCCGGATCGGCTCGGGGCCGAACGCGGCGAAGAGCGGTGTGAAGATCGCCCGTGCCTTGAGTGTGCCGAGGGCGGCGACGACCAGTTCGGGAATTCGCGGGAGGAGCACGAACACGCGATCCCCGGCGGCGATGTGGAGGTGCTCGAGCAGATTCGCGAAGCGGCTGCTCAGCCGGGAAAGCTCCTCGTACGTGATGTCCCGGCGTGCCCCGGCCTCCGAGATCGCGCGGATGGCCACATGGGTGGCCTTGTCGGAGAGCGCATGCCGGTCGACCGCCTCGTGAGCGATGTTGAGACCGCGTCCGAACGGGAGGCCGGAGAGCAGGTCGCGGGCGGCGGCCCAGGAAAACTCCCGCCGCGCCCGCTCGTAGTCGGGCATGTTGGGCGCGAGCGGTTCGGCGGCGGCATTCCGCATGGACGGCGGCCCTTGGAGGAACCCGGTCCATCGGAAGATTCATCCAGAAGTATTCGCAGGCGGTCAAGCCGCGTTGAAGGCCAGCCCGCCGGCTCGCGCCGGCG
>CAYZFV010000018.1:0-2776 GCA_964477765.1 uncultured Candidatus Kuenenia sp. | reverse complement strand
CACCGCATCTTCGACACTCATCGGCTCGAAGCCGTGGCTCTTGGCGAGATCGTAGTTGGGCCCGCCCGGTCGCTGGGCCACGACCACCTTCAGCCCGCTGTCGCGGAGATTTTGGGCTTGGGCATGCCCTTGGCTGCCATAGCCGATGATGGCGATGGTCTTGCCGTCGAGGGCTTTGAGGTCGGCGTCGGCGTCGCAGTAGATCGTGGCGGGGACGGCCGGCCTCTAAGAAGAAGGAAAGGGCAAACGTTTTCGGAGAACTGTCAGGCGAGTGACTCGCGGACATCGGCGGCATCGGCCGGGCGGCCACCGTCGGCGGCTTCGGTGAGTTCGCGGGTGGGGGGGCTGCCGCGGACCAGCGCGATGCGACCGGTGCGGACCAGTTCGAGGATGCCGATCGGCCGCATCAGTTCGATGAAGCCCTCCACCTTTTTCTCGGTGCCCGACACCTCCACGATCACGCTGTCGGCGGCGACGTCGACGATCCGGCCGCGGAAGATCTCGGCCAGTTCCTTGACGTGCGACCGCGTGGGGCCGGCCGGGGCCGCCACCTTGATCAGCATCAGGTCGCGTTCCACATAATTCCGGGAGGAGATGTCGTCGACGCGAACGACGGTGACGATCTTTTCCAGCTGGCGACGGACCTGGGCGAGCATCCGGTCATCGCCGCGGAGCACGAAGGTCATCCGTGAAAAACCGGGGTCTTCGGTCTCGCCCACGGCGAGGCTGTCGATGTTGTAGCCCCGCGAGGCGAGCATGCCTGACACGTGGGCCAGCACACCGGGGACATTCTGGACGGTGGCCGAGAGGACGTGACGCATGATGCGGGGGATCTGGAGGACGGGCGGACGGAGGAGCCCCGGAGTGTAGTTTGGGCCGAGACCGTGATTCAAGCCTCCGCAGCCATGGGGGGCCCCTTTTGGCGGCCCGGTTTTGGCCGGCTGTGCCGCCTGCGGCGAGGATGCGGGGTGAGCGTTGACATTGGCCGGAAAAACCCGATAGTTTGCGGTGCTCGGAAGCCGGTCCCTATTCCTCCAAGAGTGAGAGATTCTGCGTGTCGAACGTCTTGGCCCAAGAACTGATTGAAGCGGGTGTGCACTTTGGCCATCGGGCCAGTCGCTGGAACCCGAAGATGAAGCCGTATATCCACGGCCGCCGCAACCTGATCCACATCATCGACGTTCGGGAGACGATCCGCGGACTGCTGCGGGCCCGCAAGTACCTCAAGCAGGTGGCTGCCTCCGGCAGCCTGATTCTGTTCGTCGGCACCAAGCGGCAGGGTGCCGAAGCGGTGGCCCGCGAGGCGGCCCGCTGCGGCATGCCCTATGTAAGCGACCGCTGGCTCGGCGGCACACTCACCAACTTCCGCACCATTCGCAATCGGCTCGCCCGCCTGGAAGAACTCGAGAAACTCCTCCCCTCGCCGGAGTTCGACACCTACTCCAAGAAGATGCAGTCATCGCTGCGGCGAGAGTTTCGCAAGATGGAGCGGAATCTCGGCGGCATCCGCACGCTGTCGCGGCTGCCGGAGTGTCTGGTGGTGTTTGATCCCAAAAAAGAGAAGAACGCCATCAATGAGGCCCGCAAGACAGGCATCACCACCGTGGCCCTGATCGACACCGACTGCGACCCCGACGTGGTCGACCTGCCGATCCCCGGCAACGACGATTCGATCCGCTCGATCGAACTGGTGGCCTCGCGGCTGGCCGATGCGATTCTCGAAGGCAAGTCGCAGGTCGCCGCCGAGGCGCAGGTGTCGGCGGAGGGTGCGGATGCCGGCGGTGCCAGGAAGTCGCCGCCGCGGGCCCGTGGCAACGTGAAACCGGCGGCCCCCAAGCCGCCGGCCGTCTCGTCGTAACGCGGAAAGGACCGGCCGCAGGTCCTCTTCGTGAATGACCGTTTTCCGTGCCCGCGAGCCGGGCGCGATCGTTTCCGTTTTTCAGGAGCAGGTGACATGGCCGAGATTACAGCCGCCGCAGTGATGGCCCTTCGCGAGAAGACGGGCCTCCCGATGATGGAGTGCAAGAAGGCGCTCGCCGAGTGTGGTGGCAACACGGAAGAGGCGGTGGAGTGGCTCCGCAAGCAGGGGATCAAGACGCAGGCCCTGCGGGCCGACCGCGAGACGACGATGGGCCGGCTGGCGGTGTACACCGATCTGGCGAAGGGCGTGGGCACGATGATCGAGCTGAAGTGCGAAAGCGCACCGGTGGCCAACAGCCCCGACTACAAGGAGTTTTGCAACGACATCGCCAAGACACTGGCGCTCGGCCCGGGAGCAAAAACGGCCGACGAATTGCTCGCGCAGAAGAGCGCCGCCCACCCCGACAAGACGCTGGGCGAGTTGAAAGACGATCTCTTCAACCGCATGCGGGAGGTCTTCGACTTGTCGCGGATCCTCCGCATCGACGCCCCGTGTGGCGGCTACGCCCATCACGACGGCTCGAAGGCGGCGCTCGTCGAGGTGGCCGGCAACGTGGCCGGCTCCGAGGCGGCCGAGGCGGCGAAAGGCGTGGCGATGCACGTGGTGGCCCTCGCCCCACAGGCGGTCTCGAAGGAGGAACTCGACCCGGCCGTGGTGGAGAAGGAGCGGGAGATTCTCAGCGAGGCGGCCCGCAACGAAGGCAAGCCGGAAAACATCATCGCCAAGATGATCGAAGGCCGGCTGCGAAACTTCTTCGCCACCTGCGTGCTGCTCGCGCAGCCGTTCGTCAAGGATGAGAAGCAGACCGTCGGCAAGCTGGCCAAAGACGCCGGGATCGACGTGGTCGCGATGGAA
>CAYZFV010000017.1:0-4756 GCA_964477765.1 uncultured Candidatus Kuenenia sp. | reverse complement strand
ACGCTCTCGCCGTGGGGGGGGTAGTTGCCGCTGGAATCGCCGGGGATCTTGGCGCACTTCACCCGCGACGCGCCGGGGGAGAGATTCAGGTCGTTCATGGCGACGAGGATCCGCCGCTGGGAGGGCTTGAGCCCGTCGCGAACGTCGGGCAGCGCCCGACTCACGATCACGCTCATCGCGTAGGTGAGGTAGCTGTCTTTCAGCTCCTGCTCGATCGGCAGTTCGATGAGCCGGCCGCCGGCGCTGTCGCGCATGCCTGAAATTTCGGGCTGCCCTCCATCGGCGGAGCCGTCACCAGCCGCGTTGCCACCACCTGCCGCATCGATGTCGTCTGCCAAGGGGCACTCTCCCACCTCGAGGAAACCCGTCCCGCGAGCGGTCCGGCACGCTTGAACATACCCGTGCCACGCAGCCGGTCAACCGCGTCCAAGTCTACGCGAGGCAGGGGTTTCCGTGCTGTTTCGAAGGGTTGACCGCGAGTCGCGCAGCCCCTACCCTCCCGCCCCGATTCTGGCCGCTTCAACACGGCTTCCCGCGTGCCCCTCATCCGCCATGCCCCACCCGCGTTTCCACGGCTGGATCGTCGCCGGCGTCGCCGCGCTGGTGCTCCTCCCGGGGCTCGGGGCGACACCCTTGTGGGATGACGACGAGCCCAAAAACGCCGCCTGCTCCGTGGCGATGCTCGATGCGAATGACTGGGTCGTACCGACCTTCGACGGACGGCTGCGGATCGAGAAGCCGCCGCTGGTGAACTGGCTGCACATGGCAGGGATCGTGGTCTGCGGCCGCACCGAGACTGGCGTGCGAGTTGGCTCGGCCCTCCTGACGATCGGCACCTGCCTGCTCACCTGGCAGCTCGGACGGATCCTGGTCGGCCCCACCGTCGGCCTGCTGGGTGGCCTCGTCATGGCCACCTGCATCTGGACGTCGGTCGGGGGGCGGGCTTCCACACCCGATGCCCCGCTCGTCTTCTTCACGACTCTCGCCCTCGTGCTCTTCGCCCGCGCGACAACGAGCCCGACAATGTCCGGCCGGCGAGCGCGGCTTTCGCTCCCCGCGGCGATCGGCATCGGCGCCGCCTGCGGGGCCGCCGTGCTCGCCAAGGGGCCGATCGGGTTTGTGATCCCGGCGGCTGCCTGCGCTCTGTACGCCGCCATCCGTGAATGGTCGGCCGGGCAACCTTCGTTCCGCGGCGTGGTCTCGGGCCTCCGGCCGCTGAGCGTGACCGCCGCCATGCTTGCCGTCGCCCTTCCCTGGTATGCCTGGGTGACGATCCGCACGGAAGGTGAATGGCTGCGGGGATTCTTCCTCGTTCACAACGTCGGCCGCTTTGCCGCGCCGATGGAGGGCCACTCCGGCCCGTTGGCGTACTATCCGATCGTGATCGGCATCGGCCTCTTTCCATGGTCGCTCGTGCTCGTGGCGATGCTGGTCAACATGGTGGCCACGCTGCGTTCGCCCCGGCATCCGCAGCGGGTGGCGATGCAGCTGCTCGCCTCGTGGGCGGGAGCCTGGATCGGCATCTTGTCGCTGGCCGGCACGAAGCTTCCCGGCTACATATGGCCGGCCTATCCGGCGGTTGCCGTGGCGACGGCTTGCTTCCTTGATGCCTGGCAGCGGGGCGACGTTCATTGGCTCGCGTGGAGCCCCCGGCGAGAGCAATGGTCGGCGTGGATCATGCATGCCGGCTGGGGGGTGATGGCGGCGACAGGCTTGGCTTTCGCCATCGGGCTGCCGCTGGTGGCCCGCCGCTGGGCGGCCGGAAGCGAGTGGATCGGCATCATCGGCGTCGTGCCCCTCCTTGCCGCCGCGGCCGGCTGGCGGGCGACCGTGGCTAGGCGACCGTGGCACGCTCTTGCATCGATCACCGCCGGCGGCGGTCTGCTGGCGTTAACACTGGCAACGATCGTCGCCCCCACGATCGGCCGAGCGGCGACTCCGCGGGCCCTGTTGGCCGCCGGCAACGCAAGCACACTCGCCGACTCCCTGTCGACGGGAGCGATGGCCAGCTTCCGTCGCACGCCGCCGAGCATCGTCTTCTATGCCGGCGGGCCCTTGCCGACGCTCGAGACACCGAACGACGTCGCCCACCATCTCACGTCGCACGCCGATGCCCGGCTGATCGTGACCAGCCGGACGATCAACGAGCTTTCTGAGGTGATTCCGGCCAGCCACGGCGTGGTGGCTGAGATGCGCACCGTATCGGCCCGCCATCTGCTGCTGATCGGCCCCCTGCCACCGGCCCGCCTGGCGGCGCACGATGCCTCCGCCACGCAGCTTCCGAAACTGCGTTGACCGGGCAAACTTCGCCGGGCCGACCGGGTCACGGGAGAAGCGAGGCTTACTTCGCGAGCGCCGCCTCGATGGCCGACACGAGTTCTGCGTCATCCGGTGACACGCGGGTCTTGAAGCGGCCGGCGATCTTCCCATCCTTGCCGATCAGGAACTTCTCGAAGTTCCACCCCACCTCGCCGCTCGGGATGGCCGTCTCGGTGAGCACCTTGTAGAGGGCGGCCTTCTCCGGACCCTTCACCGTGATCTTCGAAAACATCGGGAAGGTCACGGCATACTTCGTCGAGCAAAACTCTTTGATCTGCTCGTCGCTCCCCGGTTCCTGGGCGCCGAAATCGTTGGCCGGGAAGCCAAGCACCACGAAGCCCTTGTCCTTGTACTTCTCATACAGATCCTGGAGGCCGGCGTATTGCGGCGTGGCTCCACAGCGGCTGGCGACGTTGACGATCAGCACGACCTTGCCCTGGTAGGTTCCCAGATCGACGTCTTGGCCATCGATCGTCTTCATCGTGCCCGCCAGGGGCAGGTCGGCGCGGCTCGAACCAGAGAGCACGGTCGCCAGCGCACAGACGGCGCACAGAGAGAGCAGCACAACCTTCATCATCGTTTGATCCTTTCAGAGACGTGTCAGGAGACCACCGGGCCTGCCTGTAGGATATCCCTGCCGGCCTCAGCCGCGTAGGTTTGAAAATTTTCACGAAAGCGACCGGCCAGTTTGCGGGCCGCCTCGTCCCAGGCCGAGGCATTTCCCCAGGCCTCCGCCGGCACAAGCGTCCCCCGATCGACGCCCGGCACCGCCGTCACCGCCTCGAGGCCGAAGACGGGATCGCGGGCCACGGGGGCCGTGGCGAGCGCGCCGGCATGGATGCCGTCGATGATCCGCCGCGTCACGCCGAGATCGATCCGTCGCCCCGTGCCGTAGGCCCCCCCGGTCCAGCCGGTGTTCACGAGCCAGGCCCGGGCACCGTGCCGCGCGAGCTTTTCCGCGAGCAGCCGGGCGTAGACCGCCGGATGCCGCACGAGAAACGCGGCACTGAAGCAGGCCGAGAAGGCGACCTGCGGCTCCACGATCCCCATCTCGGTGCCGGCCACCCGCGCGGTGTAGCCGGAGAGGAAGTGATACATCGCCTGTTCCCGCGAGAGCCGGCTCACCGGCGGCAACACGCCCGAGGCGTCGCAGGTGAGAAAGATCACGTTGCGCGGATGCCCCGCCACGCACGGCACCTTGGCGTTGTCGATGAAGTCGATCGGATAGGCGGCCCGCGTGTTTTCCGTGATCGCACTCGACTCGAAATCGACCTCCCGCGTCGCCGGCTCGTAGACGACATTTTCCAGCACCGTGCCGAACCGGATGGCCCGATAGATCTCCGGTTCCTTCGCGGCCGAGAGGTGGATGCACTTCGCATAACAGCCTCCCTCGATGTTGAAGATGCCGTCGTCGCCCCAGCCATGTTCATCGTCGCCGATCAGCCGCCGCGCCGGGTCGGCCGAGAGCGTCGTCTTGCCGGTACCGGAAAGCCCGAAGAACAGCGCCACATCGCCATCCGCGGGGCCCTCGTTGGCCGAGCAGTGCATCGAGAGGATCCCGCGGCCGGGCAGCAGCCAATGCATCATCGTGAACACGCCCTTTTTCATCTCGCCGGCGTACTCGGTGCCGAGGATCACCTGCTCGCGACGCTCGAGCGAGAGATCGACGCTCGTGCGGCTCGTCATCTGGGCCGTGTAGGGGTTCGCCGGAAACTGGCCGGCGTTGTAGATCACATGATCAGGGACACCGAACTGCTCCAGCTCGTCGAGCGTGGGTCGGATCAGCATGTTGTGCATGTACAGGGCGTGGTAGGCCCGGCTGCAGAGCACGCGGATCTTCAGCCGGCTCACCGGATCCCAGCCGGCATAGCCGTCGCACACATAGATCTGGTCACGCGTGTTGAGGTAATCGATCGCCCGCTGGCGGTTGAGCAGAAAGGTATGCTCGTCGATCGGATGGTTGACGGGCCCCCACCAGACGTCCTGCTCCGACTCGGGGCGGCGGACGACATGCTTGTCGGCCGGACTGCGGCCGGTCTTCGCACCCGAACGAATCGCGATCGCTCCGCTGGAGACGATCCCCGCATGTTCCCGCGACACGGCATCCTCGTAGAGCCGTGCCGGAGAGGCGTTACGGATCACGACGGGAACGGTGATCTCATGGGGCGTCAGATCGACGTGAATCGGCATCGGGCTCGTCTCCGGGACGGGTGACGGGGGCGACAGCATCGGCACTGCCGCCGGAGGAGGAAGCGTAGGCAAACCAGCACGAACCCGCGAGCAGGAGCCCGCCCAACGGAAGAAAGAGCGCGGCCCACGGGCTCGACCGCACCCGGAGGCCGCGGAGTTCGTGCCGTAGGCGGCGGCACAATTCGTTCCAGTGCTCGGCGCCGGGCCGGTCACCCCCCGCGATCAGGCTCACGGTTCGCCACGGCCC
>CAYZFV010000016.1:0-3768 GCA_964477765.1 uncultured Candidatus Kuenenia sp. | reverse complement strand
GCCCCACCGCCCACCTGGTTTCGTTCGCCAACCGCCGCTACGCGGGGTCGCTGGCCCGGCTGCGGGGCGAGGCGGCGGCCCTCGGCCGGTTTGCCAGCGCGCACACACTCGACGAGCGAGCCCTCGACCCCGACTATTTGCGGCAGCACGCCGAGACGATCAGGCGGCATCCCCGCGGCTACGGCCTCTGGACCTGGAAGCCGCACGTAATCGCCGGCGTGCTCGACGCCCTGCCCGATGGCGACATCCTCCTCTACTGCGACGCCGGCTGCTCGCTCAACGCCGAAGGCCGCGACCGGCTGGAAGAGTATCTGGCCCTCGCGGCCGGTCATCCGGCGGGCGTGCTCGCCTTTGTGCTCGACGGCACGGTGGGCGAGTGGACCAAGCGGCACACGCTTGAATCCCTTGGCTGCGATACCGCCGAGCATCGCCGGCGGCCGATGATTTCGGCCACCTGCCTCGTGCTCCGGGGCGGCCCGACCGCTCGCGATCTCGTCGCCGAGTGGGCCGCCCGAATGGCCATGCTTGACATCGTGGACGACTCGCCCTCTCCCGCCGGCGAGCATCCGGAGTTTCGGGCTCACCGCCACGACCAGAGCATCTTCACGCTCCTGGCCCACGCCCGCGGGCTCCAGGCGATCCCCGACGAGACCTGGTGGCCGAGCCAGTGGCAGGCCAAGCGAGCCTTTCCGATCCACGCCCGCCGCTGGCGGCAGCGACTGCCCTGGCCGCAGTGGTGGATGCGAAACCTCCCCTGGCCGCGGTGGTAGCAGAAATGGTGCCAGCCACAGGGCGAACAACTCCCAGGCGAACACTGTCGAATCGCGACTCTCCGAAGTCCAGCGGATCGCGGGCCAGCCAGAAGTCGATTGCCCGAACCGCGCTGATGAGTGCATCCTCCGCGACTGAACCCGAGATGATTGCCTGAAGCTTTTCGTCCGCTTCGGGGGCTCAGAAGACGAAGTGCCTCATCACCTCCCGAAGCTGATACCAATATGGCGGCCTAGCCTGCCGGGATTGGCTTCTCTTGACAATACGCCAAACGCTGGGCGTGGATATCGAACCACCGTCGGCCTGCCTGCCTCGATGACACACGCTTTTGAGGTGAAACCCGAAGCAAACCTGAAGGCGGGAAGCGTGCCAAACCAACAAATTTGGGCTATCTGGCATCTTCTCCAGATTTGGTGGCTGGCACCATTCGCACGCTACGCGGCGGGAATGATCACGCCGCGGGTAAACACCATCGCCGCGCCGGCCGCGAGGATCGCTTCCCGGGCCTTGCGATCGGCTCGATAGCCGAAGAACAACGCTCGGATGTCTTGATCGGGGCGGGCGGCCCGCAATCGCTCAACCACCTTCATAAACCGCGTCACCTCCTTCGCGGTCACCGTGGCCTTCACCTCACAGACGATCATCATCGGGCAGCTGTCGATCGTGCCGCGAACGACCAGATCGATCTCGTGGTGCCCCCGGCCGCCGTCGATCTCCTCGGGCTCGGCGGATGTGACGGCGAGCTGCCAGTGCTTCTCGAGGATCTCTGGCACCAGATCGCGGGCGACGTCTTCCAGGCTGCCGCCGAGGCTGTTTGCCAGCCCTCCCACCTGCTTGGCGAGGTTGGCCACGGCGAGTTCCGTCCCCTTCTGGGCCTCGGCAAGTTCTTCGACGCGGAGTTCAGTTCGCCGCTGGGACTCGGCGAGTTCCTTCTGGGATTCCGCCAGATCGGTGACGACGTTGGCCAGATCGGAAACGACGCCGGTGAGCTTGTGAAAATCGGCCTGGTTTACGAGATCATCGTGGGCCTCGATCACGACGTGGGCGAGCACGTCGGCCTGCGGCTCGGAAAAGACTTCGAGCAGGCGGCTGCGGATTTGGGGGATCGTGGCCATCGGCGCACCTCGGTCGGGATTCCGTCAAAAATCATACGCCGCCGGGATCGGCAGCGATGCAGTGAGTGTACAGAAAGCCACCATGCGTGTCAAGCGGCCCGGGCGAAAAAGCGGAAAAGGCACACGGCCACCGAACCTGAGTGGTGTTGCCCGGGGAAGCGGCGACCCGACAAACGAGTGCCGGCCACCAAATCTGGGCAGCCTCGCATGTTCTCCAGATTTGGTGGCTGGCACCATTTGGTCCTTGGTGGCTGGCACCATTTCGCCTCGTCGGCAGGTGATTTTGGGGTACCATCGCGGAGATGGACACCCGCGACCACAACTGGAGTTCCCTCGTCGGCGATGAGTGGGCCGACTGGTATTCGTTGACCCCGCTCGAGCGACTCGAGGCATCGTCGAAACTCTGGCAGACGTACCTGCAGTTGGGAGGATCTCTTGACCCCGAGCCCGATTCTCAGAGTCCTTTCTATTCTGAGGAGGAATGGCGTGCGTTCGCTCCTCATGGGCGGCCAGGCCTGCGTGTTGTACGGCGGGGCGGAGTTTAGCCGCGACACCGACATCATCGTGCTGGCAGACGATGAGAATCTCAGCCGCCTCGCGGCGGCTGTTGCGGACTTGCAGGCCGAGGTCATCGCGGTTCCGCCGTTTGAAAAGCGGTATCTGGAGTCAGGCCACGCCGTTCATTTTCGCTGCCGGGCAGCCGACGTTGAGGGAATGCGGCTCGATGTGATGGCACGCCTCCGCGGGCTGCCCGGGTTCGGCCGGCTCTGGGAGCGACGGTCGACGATCGACACTGGAGACGCTCCGATCGAGATTCTCTCCCTCCCCGATCTCGTGATTGCCAAGAAGACGCAGCGAGACAAAGACTGGCCGATGATCACCCGGCTGGTGGAGGCCGACTACGCCGCACGAATCGTGACCCCAAGCCCCGAACGAATCACGTTTTGGCTGCGGGAACTTCGCACGCCCACGCTGCTCATCGATGTTGCAGGGGCGGCGGCTGGTGCCTCCCGGATCTCGTCCGTCGATCGGCCACTCTTGCGCCACGCAGTCGCCGGCGACGTCGCGGCCCTGGCGGCAGCCCTGCGGGCCGAGGAGGAAAGTGAACGCGAAGCCGACCGGGCCTACTGGGCACCGCTCCGGGCGGACTTGGAAGCCCTGCGGGCCCGCCGGCGGACGCGAGATCGATCACAAGACCGCTGACGAAAACGCCGCCATCGAACACAAACCGATGGCAAGACACCCGGAAAAAAACGTGCCAGGAAAAAAACGTGCCAGCCACCAAATCTGGGTGCGAGAAATTTTCACCGCGAAAAAAGCGGAAAAAAATCGCGTCCGGGGTCTGGCCGCCGCGCCGTTTCGTTCGGGCGGGATCGCGACCGCTCGGGATCCTCAATCGCGGGTTGTGGCCCCTAGACCGTCGGTTTGGCACGGCGTTTGCGGCTGGTGTGCGGCTGGGAAAGGCATCAGAAGGCCGCGTCCCATAGCCTTGAAATCGGTTGATCGAGGGTATATCCGAAGCCTTTCGGCTCACTGCGTTACGATTCCGCCAGCAAGAGACATAGAGGTTTTTTCATGATCGCTGCAGCCACAGCGAGGGCTCGTGATTCGTTCCCGGAATCGTCCACCGCCCGCCCGGTCCGGCTCAGCCGGCGGCTGGCTGCGGTGGCCGGGGCGGCCGGTGCCGCTGCGACCGGCGGCTTGGTCGGCCCAGCACTCACGCTCTGGCAAACGAATTTTTTCCGGGTGACATATCAAGGTCAAAACTTCTCACAGACGCAATTCACTACCAATACCTCCGGCCAGTTTGGTTTCCGTTTCAACAATGCAGCCGACACCTACTATGGCTGGGGATCGCTCGTGGTGGATTTGACCGGAGTGG
>CAYZFV010000015.1:0-6521 GCA_964477765.1 uncultured Candidatus Kuenenia sp. | reverse complement strand
TCGCCATGTGGTACCGCTTGAAGGGCGTGCCGAGATCGGCGATGTGCTGGGCACAAAAGCGGGCGAAGGGCACCGTGAGGTCGAACCGCATGCCGACCTCGCGGCCGCCATGGTCGGTGAACCGATACAGCTGCTTGTCGGTCTCCTCGCTTCCCTTGCCGGTGAGGATTTCGAGGTATTCAAGCGCCGGCGTGTCGATCGGCGCGAAGCCATACGATCGGTAGACCCGCCGGGCAATGTCGAGAATCTTCTCGCGGGCCAGGGCTTGGGCCGGCAGGTGGTCTCGAAAGCCCTTGAGCGTGCGCGGCTGGATCATGAAAGGACCGGCAGCAGCGCCGGCTTCTGGCTCCGGATCGACTTCTTGCGGTTTTTCTTCTTGCGGCCGTCACCGATCTCCTGACCGTCGGGCCCGAGCACCGCCTCCATGTATTCCACAACCTGCTCGGCCGTCTCGAAGTATTGGTCGTAGACCCAGTCGTCTTCGTACTCGCATTCCTTCGTCGTGTAGTCGCGACAGATCTGGGGCCGCGTTTCGTAGATGCCGCAGCGGTGGTCGTCTTGGAGGTGCTTGCAGACGGTGTGGACACACACATACCAGTCGCCGTCTTCCGTGAAGACCGTGGCGTGGTCATGGAGGAGAAACCAGCGGATGAACTCAAACTCCTCGCGGGTGGTGGGCGTTTCCAGCGGCAGGGCGAAGTAGCGGCAGCACTTGGCCGTGCAGAATTCACACAGCACCGTGTCGGCAGGCACGGTCTCCCGCTTCGGCTTGGCGGGGAGAACGGGAAGCACCGGTTCGGCGACGAGCGTAGACATACAAAACCTCCTGGCGAGCGGCCGCACTATACCAAACCGCCCGGGGGCCGCAGCCTGCGGGGGCTGCAGGGGGGCGGGCATGCCGTATACTCGCAATTTCCCCCGAACGGAGTCGGCCCCGATGCCCAAACGCTGGCACATCCAGCCGCACGATCAGGCGGTCGTCGCCAGCCTCGAACGCTCGGCCAAGGTGTCGAGCATCGTGGCCCGCCTGCTCGCTGCCCGCGGCCTCACCGATGCCGAGGCCGTGCGGTCGTTTCTCGGCGGCACGATGTCCGACCTGCGTGATCCGGAAACCTTGCCGGGAGTCGCCGAGGCGGCCGATCGTATTCTCGCGGCCGCCCGCGCCGGCCGACAGATCGTGATCTATGGCGACTACGATGCCGACGGCATGTGCGCCACGGCGATCCTTGCCGGGTGCCTCGAGGCGATCGATGCCCAGGCGTCGTGGTATGTGCCCGATCGATTCGAGGAGGGCTACGGCCTCAACGGCGACGCCCTGCGAACGCTTGCCGCCAACGGCACCAGCCTGATCGTCACGGTCGACTGCGGCATCGCCAGCGTGGCCGAGGCCCGGCTCGCCAAGGAACTCGGCCTCGAACTGATCGTCACCGATCACCACTCTTTTGCCGACACGCTCCCCGAGGCGGCCGTGCTCGTCCACCCGCGGCTCCCCGACGCCGGCTATCCCTTCGGCGAGCTCTGCGGCGCCGGCGTCGCCTTCAAACTCGCCTGGGCGATCGCCACGCGGGCCGCCGGAGCGAAGCACGTGACGCCCCGGCTCCGCGAGATGCTCCTGCGGGGCATGGGGTTTGCGGCGCTCGGCACCGTGGCCGATGTGGTGCCGCTGCTCGATGAAAATCGCATCTACGTGAAGCACGGCCTCGAATGCCTCCGTAAGCGGGGCGGCGCCGGCATCGCGCGACTGATGGAGCTGGCCAAGCTCCACGAAAAATCGCAGCTTGAAAGCGAAGACGTGGCGTTTCGGCTCGCCCCCCGCCTCAATGCGGCCGGTCGACTCGGCCAGGCCGCCAGCGGAATCGAACTCCTCACCACGGCTGACCCGACCCGCGCGGTCGCTCTCGCCGACTATGTGCACGAGCTCAACACCCAGCGGGAGCATGAGGAACGCAGCATCCAGCTCGCCGCCTCGAAGCAGGCGAAGGAGCGGTTTGATCCGGAGGGCGATGCGGCGCTCGTGCTGGCCGACCGCGGCTGGCATGCGGGTGTGATCGGAATCGTGGCCGGGCGGCTGGCCGAGCGGTTTCATCGACCGGTCGTGATGATCGCCCGCGACGAGCACCAGGGCCGGCCGGCGATCGGCAGCGTGCGAAGCGTGCCGGGGTTTGACGTGCATGCGGCGCTCGTCACCTGTCGCGATCTGCTCGTCACCTGCGGCGGCCACGCGGCGGCGGCGGGCCTTCGCATCGAAGATGCAAGGATCGACGAGTTTCGCGAGCGATTCTGCGGCGAGGTGGCGGCGCGAATGCCGGCGGCGCTGCGGCTGGCCCAGCTGTCGATCGACGGCGAGGCCACCCTCGCCGGCCTCACGCTCGACGCGGTCGAGCAGGTGGAGAAGCTCGCCCCCTTCGGGCAGGCCAATCGGCGGCCCGTGCTCTGCGCGTCGGCCGTGCAGCTGGCCGAGCCGCCGCGTGTGATCGGCGGCGGTGGGCGACACCTCGCCATGAACCTCGTCCAGCATGGCGCCCGAGTCCGCGGCGTGGCCTTCGGCGGCGCGGAGTGGCTCGAACACCTGCCGGCGCCAGGCCAGCCTTTCCATGTCGCCTTCAAGCCGAAGATCAACGAATTCCGCGGCCGCCTCTCGGCCGAGATGGAAGTCATCGACTGGCGACCCGACGGCATCGACGTGGCGGTGGAACTGTCCGCGCCGACGGTGACGCCGACATGACTCATTCGGTTGTTCCCAGTTTCGTAGCAGTGCATACTTTCATAAGGAGGTGGTCGAATGATTCAAAAGCTTCATAAACACGGTGATGACCTGGCGCTTGTCATCGACAGGGCAACACTTGCCGCCCACGGAATCGACGAGGAAACACCGGTCGCAGTTGCATTTTCTGGAACAACGATGATCGTCACTGCAAGTATCGACGTTGACCGCAAGACCCGTTTCGAGCGAGCGCTGGCCGCCACGCACGACCGTTTCGGCCTCACTCTGCAAAAACTTGCCGAGTGATCCCGTGACACCAACGTTTCTTACGCTCGGAGAGGTGCTTGCCATCCACGAGGATGTCATACGGCAATACGGTGGCTCACTCGGAGTCCGTGAATTGTCTCTTTTGGACTCCGCGGTCGGCATGCCTCAGGCAACCTTCGGCGGCCACTATCTGCATGAAGACATTCCGGCCATGGCGGCGGCATACTGCTTTCACTTGGTTGCAAATCATCCGTTCATTGACGGCAATAAGCGGGTCGGCGCCGCGGCCGCAAATGTTTTTCTTGAAATGAACGAGTGGTCGTTGGAAGTGGACCCGATGGTTTTTGCAGATTGCGTCCTTGCAATCGCAAGTGGTCAAGCCGAAAAAAAGGCGGCGTCGATCTTCTTCCGGCAGCACTCCAAACCCCTCAGGCCATAAGTGCTTCGCTTTTTCAGCATCATTGTTGTACTCATTGCAACAGCGATCTCCGCGGGAGTGGCTCGTGCCGATGACTGGCCGCAGTGGCTGGGGCCGCGGCGGGACGGTGTGTGGCGGGACGCGGGCGTCGTCGACGCCATCCCTCCTGCCGGACTGCCGGTGAAATGGCGGGTGGCCGTGAAGGGGGGCTACTCGGGCCCCGCCGTGGCCGAGGGCCGCGTCTATCTCACCGACTATGACCGGCCGGAGGGACCGCTCGCCAACGCCCCCAATGACCGCACCCAACTGGCCGGCCGCGAGCGGGTGCTCTGCCTCGATGCCGCCACGGGCGACCTTCTCTGGAAGCATGAATACGACTGCCCCTACGCAATTTCATATGCCTCGGGGCCGCGGTGCACACCGACCGTGGATGACGGCAAGGTCTATGTGCTCGGCGCCGAGGGGAATCTCACCTGCCTCGATGCGGCGACCGGCCGCGTGATCTGGGCCAAGGATTTCAAGCGCGACTACGCCGCCCCGAGGCCGATCTGGGGCTTCTGCGGGCATCCGCTCGTGGATGGTGACCGTCTTATCTGCCTTGTCGGCGGCGCCGGGAGCGTGGCCGTGGCGTTCGACAAACAGACCGGTCGGGAACTGTGGCGGGCCCTTTCCGCGAGCGAGAGCGGCTACTGCCCGCCGACGATGCTCGATGATGGCGACACGAATCAGCTCGTGATCTGGGATGCCGACAAGCTCAACGGCCTGGAGCCGGCCACGGGCCGGGTGCGTTGGTCACAGCCACTGAAGCCGATGTATGGCATGTCGATCATGGCGCCGCAGGTGGCGAGCCTGAATGGCAAACGGGTGTTGTTTGCCAGTGGCATCGGTCGGGTGGGAGCGCTGTTTGAACTCGACGCCAGCGGCGCGCCGGCCGGCGTGGTCTGGCGGGGCACGCCCAAGACAGCCGTCTACTGCGCCAACAGCACGCCGTTCATCGAGGGCAATACGATCTATGGCTGCGACTGTGACACCGGCATGCTCACCGCGGTCGATCTGGCCACGGGGGAGCGGCTTTGGGAAACGCCCGACGCCACGATGGGCGGCAGCCGCCGCGGCAAGCACGGCACGGCATTTCTCGTGCGGCACAAACCGGCCGGGGCTACAGCCAGGCCCGCGGCCAGCCGCACCTGGATCTTCAGCGAGACCGGCGACCTGATCCTCGCGGAACTCACGCCCCAGGCCTACCGCGAACTCGGGCGGACCAACATTCTCGCCCCCACCAACGAATGCTTCGGGCGGGAGGTGGTGTGGAGCCATCCCGCCTTCGCCGGCCGGTGCATCTTTGCCCGCAATGATCAGGAACTGATCTGCCTCTCCTTGGCCGAGTGACGAGGGGACGCCGGGCGGGCCACGCGGCGACGGCCGTGGCCTCTGGTGCGGCCGCGGCAGGCCGACATTGTTTCCGCCGGCCCGGGCCGGTACTCTTCAAAAGTTCCCTCCGGCGACCAGGACCTATGTGTGGTCGCCCAAATCGGGGCGTAGCTCAGCCTGGCTAGAGCGCTACGTTCGGGACGTAGAGGTCGCACGTTCGAATCGTGTCGCCCCGACATTACTTACCGCACGAAACTGCACCATCCCGGAGATGGGCTCGTCCGTGCGGCCGTTACCGGTGCCATCGCCTCGTTCGGCACCGGGTTCGACCGACGGGCCCCGGCAACACGCCGGGGCGGCCTGACTGTCGCGTGGCGCGGCATACCGCGAAGTAGATCTTCGACCGTCTGAAGGTCGAGCGCGGCTACACGATGGTGAAGGAAGCAGTGACGAAGTGGAAGGCCATCACGAAGGAGGTGTTCGCACCGCTCTCCCACCCACCGGGCGAGGCGCAGGTGGACTCTGGATTCGCGTACGTCGATGTTGCCGGTGAGCGGCAGCAGGTCGCCCTGTTCGTGATGTCGCTGCCGTACTCAGACGCCGTCTCCATCCAGGCCTTTCCGCGAGAGTGCCCGGAGGCAGGCGAACGCCACGCGATCAGCCGGCCCGCGCTGGTGGCGATCCGTGCTCACCAAATCGTTTTGATGCCACGGTATTCCTGAAGTTTTTTGTCGCCGGTCACAAGCGGCACATCCAGCGTACAGGTTGTCGCAACGATGAGCCGGTCCGCCGGGTCGCCGTGCATCGGCTCTGCCAAACCGCCGGCGAGGACGGCGATGTCGGAGGAGACCGGCTCGACTCTGATTTCGGGCAGGCTGTTCATATCTGCCATCCACTGCTCCAACGGCATGCTGAACTGCAGCCGGCCGCGGCGAACCGCAGTCGCGATTTCGAGCAGACTGATGGCGGAGACGGCGATCTGGCCAGGATCACTATGCGCTGTGAGCGTCCGCTCGGCTTTCCGGGAAAGTCCTGAAGCACGAGTGAGCCACCACACCAAAACATGGGTATCGATGACGATCAACGATTCATGTCCCAGTCGTCGGCAGGCAAAACAGGCTCGAATGGCTTGTCGTAGCGGAGAAGGCTGCCTTTTAAGCGGCTGCGGGCCGCCTCGGCTACGTCCGGCTGCGGCGTCGGGGGAGAGATTTCCGCGATCACCCTTCCTCGCAGCGTCACCGACAACCGCTCCCCTCGAGCAACCCTCGCTAGGTAGTCTGGCAGATGCTGCCTCAGAGATGTCACGTTCACATCAGGCATCTCGTCTCCTTTATGTACATTTCAAATGTACATATTTGGTGGCAGTCTGTCAAACCGCGGACTCGGCCGAGGTTCGGGGCTGCCCAGCCCTGTCGCACGACATTCACTGCGGGTGTCCTGCACCAACCATTTTTTGGTCCTTCCGACAACTTCATGGGTTGGAGGGCTGCCCGTGCCAATCGAGCGGCGCAGGAAATCGAGCGGAGCCACGAGGGCGAAGCGAGGTTTCCTTCGAGAGAGCGGAGGGCAGGATGCCCAAAGCCAACGTCCGGTGAGTTGGCACGGGCAAGCCCGGTCCCATCGCCGCGACCCATGGAAATCCCTGATGAACCACCCTTTTTCGGTCCTTCCGGGAACTTCATGGGTTGGAGGGCTTGCCCGTGCCAATCGAGCGGCGTAGGAAATCGAGCGGAGCCACGATGGCGAAGCGAGGTTTCCTTC
>CAYZFV010000014.1:0-3789 GCA_964477765.1 uncultured Candidatus Kuenenia sp. | reverse complement strand
GCGGTTGGCGACGAGGAGTTTTTGAATCGGTCGCATGCGGGGAGCCCCCTGGCGGTCGGGCCGGAAAATCGGCTTTGCAGGTCGTGAAACAGCGGCAATCGTAGCCTCCGCCCCACCACTTGTAGAGGGCCGCTGCGTCAGCCCGGACGGTGAGGATGTTTTTCTTCCGCGTAGCTCGGCCGGCTGTATTCGGGCAGCAGCGTCTGGGAATCGTCCACGAGGCCCGCATCCGCGCGAAGCAGTGCGATTGCAGCGGCCTCATGGGCCGATGGCCGTCGTGCCGCCGGTGCCGCGACCGAGAGGCCGCGCTCGCGGGCGGCGTCGCCGATCAGTTCGAGCGCCGGTCCCGACACCTGCTGTCCCTCACGAAGCGTAGTGAGCCAGCGATCCGCAGCCATGAGTGCTCCGGGCGCGATCGACCAGCCGGCAGGAGCATCGTCATCGGGTGTGGCCAGAGTGGCGAACACCTCACCACGGCCGGCATCGAAGGCGACGGCGATCTCCTCCCGGCGGCCACTGGCGGCCGCGGGCTGCCGCGCCACGATCTCAAAGCCCGACACGCCGACGAGCCGGCAGCCGGTGGCCCAGCAGATCGCCTTCGCCGTGGTCACCCCGACCCGCAGGCCCGTGAACGACCCGGGCCCGCAGACCACCGCCACGAGCCCGACCTCGGCGATTCGCCAGCCGAGGGCGGATGCCGCCGCCACAAGCTCCGGCATCAAGCGACGGGCATGTTCTCCAGCCTCTCCGAGCGGTCGCTCGACGACGCGGCTCTCGGTCGCCGACCGCACAAGGGCGGCGACCGACCCGGTGGGGAGGCTCGTGTCGATGGCGAGGACGTTCATGATCCCTGTTTTTGCAGTCTGCCAGTGGTGCCGGGCAACGCCACCCGCTGCTTGACCGTGCCCCGGCAACGATCGTACCCTCAAGGCTTCCTCACAATGCCGTTTGGAGCCCGCCACGAGCAGGTGATCGACGAGTGAAGCGGGCCATCATCAGTGATATCCACGGCAATCTGGAAGCCCTCCACGCGGTGTTCGAGGATATCGACACCCAGCAGGTCGACTCCATCTATTGCTTGGGAGATGTCGTCGGCTACGGCCCCAACCCGTGTGAATGCCTGGCGATCGTGCGGGAGCGGTGCGGCCTCGTGCTCTTGGGCAACCATGATCAGGGGGCCCTCTTTGATCCCGACGGCTTCAACGTCGGGGCCGAGCGGGCGATCCGCTGGACGCGGCAGCAGCTCGAGC
This sequence comes from uncultured Candidatus Kuenenia sp., assembly GCA_964477765.1. Lineage (GTDB taxonomy): Bacteria > Planctomycetota > Planctomycetia > Pirellulales > UBA1268 > CACORA01. Next base: position 2,539 of record CAYZFV010000014.1, on the reverse strand, counting down.
GGTACGACCGCCAGCCGAAGCATGCCGCCGATCGGCTCACCGATTTTCTCGGCGAACTCCCCCGCACCCACACCGAAGACCACCTGCTCTTCGTGCATGGCTCCGCCAAACGGCCCCTCGACGAATATGTGTTTCCGGAAGACATCTACAACCCGCTCAAGCTGGAGCACATCTTCGAGCTGATCACCCGGTACTGTTTCCAGGGCCACACGCACATTCCGGGCGTGTTTACGCCGTCGCCCGATTTCACCGCGCCCTCGATGCGGGCGGGGGAGAAGGAGTGTCGGCTGCCGTTGCCCGACTCGAAGGCCATGGTGAATGTGGGCTCGGTCGGGCAGCCGCGGGATGGGGATCGGCGGGCCTGCTATGTGATTCTCGAGGATGGGGCCGTGCGGTATCGGCGGGTCGAGTATCCCTTCGAGACGACCCGGGAAAAGATCCACGCCATCCCTGATCTCGACAACTTCCTCGGTGATCGACTCGCCCAGGGGCGGTAGTTTGCCACGGGTATGAGTGACGCGGCTCGGGTCTGCCCACACCCCGTCGCCGGACGTTCGCGAAGGGCATCCTGCCCTTCGCTCACTCAATGCCAGCCTCGCTCTCGGCATCCTGCCTGCGCTCGGCTGACAACGCCGGCTCTCGGGGTGTGGGCAGACCCGAGCAGTCAAACGGCAGGGCATGTGAGCGGTTTTGCCGAAGCTCAGGCAGAGCCCTGATTCAGTATTGTGAATCGATATACTGTTGAAACCGTTCGCTGTGTGTTTTTCTTTTTTGGAGTATCTGTGGAACGTCGTTACGCGTCTTTTATTGCGATCTCGCTGGCCATCGTGCTCGGCAGCCAATTGCTGCAGGCCTACCTGTTTCCGAAGCCGCCGGTGGCGGAGGTGGAGGCAGAGGTTGCGGCCCAGGCTGAGGCCGATGCCGTCGAAGGGGCTCGTGGAGATGCGGCAGAGCAGGGGGCGGCGGCGGCAGGGGCGCCGGCGAACGCCAGCGCACCGGCAGACGATGATGCTCCTGCCGAAGTGGCGGAGCGGTCGTATCGCACGCTTGGCTCGCTCGATCCCGACGGGCCGCTCAAGATGCTGGTAACGTTCACCAGCCGCGGCGCCGCCGTGCAGCGGATCGAGCTGGCGGGCAGCCAGTTTCATGATCAGGACGATCGCTCCGGCTATCTCGGGCATCTGGCGGTGAAGTCGACGGCCGATGGCTGCCGCGTCGGCGTGGTTGGACCGGGGACGCCGGCGGCGGCTGCCGGAATCCGCGCCGGGGACGTGATCACCACCCTCGACGGCCTCTCGATTCTCGACGCCCGCAGCCTCACGGAAACGCTCTTGAAGACCAAGCCACGGCAGACCGTGACGCTCGGCCTGCTGCGCGAGGGGAGCCCGCTGACCGTGGAGGCCACGCTCACACGGCGGCCGCTCGAGGTGGTGCGGCCCGAGTTTGAAACGCAGCCCGTGGCCGATCCCCGAGGCCAGGCCTGCGATCCGTTTTCGTTTCGATTGTCGCTTGAGTCGCGCGACGGCATGAAGCGGCCCGAGATCTTCACCGAAGTGCCGGGCCAGGAATTGCAGGAGATCGATTGGACGCTCGACCCGGCCAGCGACGGCACGCGGGTGCGGTTTACGCGGCGGCTCCCCGGCGGCCTGACCGTGGCCAAGGAGTATGCCGCCGTGCCCACCGTCGACGAGGCCGGGCGAGACAGCGGCTATCGACTCGCCCTCACCGTGGAGCTGGCGTCGAGCAGCCGGCCGACGACCCTCGTCTACGCCCTCGATGGCCCTACCGGTCTGCCCACCGAAGGCTGGTGGTATGCGGCGCGGATTGCCCGTGACTGGGGTTCATTGGCGGTTCGCGACGTGGCGATGCGGTTTGTGGGTGAGCAGTCGACCCTCGTCAGCGGCCTGAAGATGGCCGACGGCTCGCTCGATCATCCCGCCACGGCGGTGCTCGAGGGCAAGCCCCTCTCATTCGCCGGCGTCGATGCTCTGTACTTTGCGTCGGCGTTGATCCCCGCAACCGACAGCCCCGAGGCGCCACGCCTCGAAGAGGTGCGGCCGCTGGTGGCGGGTGATATTCCCGCCGCCGCCCGGCGCAAACTCGTCGATGTCACCTGCCGGCTCGTATCACAGCCGATCACGGTCGCGGCCGACGCGCCTGTGGTGCATCGCTACGAGATCTTCGCCGGCCCCAAACGCCCCGAACTGCTCGCCAGCTTCGGCACCCCCGGCGCCACGATGGACGACCTCGTCTACTACGGCTGGTTTGGCTGGGTGGCCCGCCCGCTGATCGCGGTGCTCCACGCCATTCATGCCGTCATCGGCAACTACGGGATCGCGATCCTGCTCCTCACGGTGATGGTTCGCGGGGCGATGTTTCCCATCAGCCGCAAGCAGGCGGTGTCGTCGCAGAAGATGCAGGTGCTCCAGCCGGAGATGAAGGCGATCGCCGAGAAGTACAAGAACGACCCCCAGAAGCGAACCAAGGCCACGCAGGAACTGTGGCGGAAGCACGACTACAACCCGATGGGCGGCTGCCT
>CAYZFV010000013.1:0-8928 GCA_964477765.1 uncultured Candidatus Kuenenia sp. | reverse complement strand
ACATGGGGCTCATCGCCCAGCGGTATACGCTCGACCTGATGGGCGCCGCCCAGCAGCTCCAGTTGCGAAGCTGGCCGCCGCAGGTGGCGACCCACTTCTCGAAGACGATTCCGTTTTCGTGGGACGCCGGCCGCTGGTACACGATGAAGCTGGAGGCCCGAACCGACGGCGCCGATGCGGTGCTCCGGGGCAAAGTATGGCCACGAGGCGAGCCGGAGCCGTCCGCCTGGACGATCGAGGCCCGCCACGACGCCGGCAACCTTCAGGGCAGCCCCGGCTTTTTCGGCAACTCGAAGGATTCTGAGATCTACATCGACAACGTGTTCGTGGAGGCGGCAAAATGATGACGACGAAAAAAGAGTTACCCCGTCTGCGGTGGGTCGGGGTTGCCCCTCCTTGCATCGGAGGTGTGTTCGCGTTCGCCTTCTGCCTGATTTCGATGGCAGCCCACGCCGGCGACTGGAACCAGTGGGGCGGCTCGCCGGTGCGCAACAATGTCTCAGCGTCAAAAAACATCCCCGCCGAATGGAATCCCGGCGAGTTCGACCCGGCCACCGGCGCCTGGAAGCCGGAGACGAGTGAAAACGTGGCCTGGGTGGCCCCGCTCGGCAGCCAGTCCTACGGCAATCCGGTGGTCGCCGGCGGCAAGGTCTTTGTCGGTACCAACAACGGCAAGGGCTGGCTGGAGCGGTATCCGGCCGAAGTCGACCTCGGTTGTCTGCTGGCCTTCGATATCACCGACGGCTCGTTCCTCTGGCAGGACTCGAGTGAAAAGCTTCCCACGGGGCGCGTACACGACTGGCCGCTGCAGGGGATCTGCTGCGCGCCGCTGGTGGAGGGGGATCGGCTCTGGTACGTCACCAGCCGCGGCGAAGTGAAGTGCCTCGATACCGAAGGCTTTCGCGATGGCGAAAACGACGGCCCCTTCACGAGTGAGAAGGTGACGGCCGAAAACGAGGCCGATGTCGTCTGGGTGCTCAACATGATGAAGCAGCTCGGCGTGTCGCAGCACAACATGTGCTCCTGCAGCGTGACCGGAGCCGGCGACTTCCTCTTCGTGATCACCGGCAACGGCGTCGACGAGGGGCATATCAACCTTCCGAATTTCAACGCCCCGAGTTTTCTCTGCGTCGACAAGCGTGACGGCACGGTCTTGTGGGCCGACAACTCACCGGGGGCCAACGTGCTGCACGGCCAGTGGTCGAGCCCCGCCTATGCGGAGATCGACGGTGTGCCCCAGGCGATCTTCGGCGGCGGCGACGGCTGGGTCTATGCGTTCGACGCCCGTGGCGAAAACGGCCGGGCGAAACTCCTCTGGAAGTTCGACTGCAACCCCAAGGAATCGAAATACACCCTCGGCGGACGGGCCGACCGCAACCACATCATCGGCACACCCGTGGTCTACGACGGGCTGGTCTACATCGCCGTCGGCGAGGATCCAGAGCATGGCGAAGGCGTGGGGCACCTGTGGTGCATCGATCCGACCAAACGGGGCGACGTGTCGAGCGAGATCGCGGTGAGCCTCAAGGATCCCACCACGCCCCTCCCCCATCGCCGCAACCAGGCGGTGATCGCGGAAGAGGGGGAGGTGGCGCGGCCCAATCCGAATACCGCCGCCGTCTGGCACTATCCCGGGTTCGATGCCGATGGCAACGGCAAACTCGACTTCGAGGAGACGATGCATCGCACCTGCGGCACCGTCGCCATCGCCGACGGGATGCTCTTCGTGGCCGACTTCAGCGGGCTCTTCCATTGCCTCGACCTGAAAACGGGCAAGCCGCTGTGGACCCACGACATGCTGGCCGCGTCCTGGGGTTCGCCGCTGATCGTCGACGGCAAGGTCTACATCGGCGACGAGGACGGCGACATCACCGTCTTCGCGCTCGACAAGGAACCCAAGATCCTCGCCGAGATCAACATGGGCAACAGCGTCTACTCGACACCGATCGTTGCCGGCGACACGCTCTACATCGCCAACAAGAGCCATCTGTTTGCCATCCGGGAGGGAGCCAAACCGCTCCAGAAGTGATGCTCTCTGAGTCTGTGTGGGGGGCTGCTCGCCCTGGGTTTCGCGGCTGTCTTGCGGCCGTGTTGATCGGCTCGGGGTTGCTCTCTCCCACGCTGCTGGCCGCCGATGCCGCCACGCCTCTCGAGGCGCTCCGCGAGGCCCGTCGCGTCGTCTTTCTGGGCGACTCGATCACCTATGGCGGCGGCTGGGTGGCCGATCTCGCCGCCTGGATGGAGCGGGAGGGGATGACGGCCGACGTGATCAACATGGGCCTCTCGAGCGAAACCGTCTCCGGGCTGTCGGAGGAGGGGCACGCCGGCGGCAAGTTTCCCCGGCCCGACCTGGCCGAACGGCTCGACCGCGTGCTCCGCGTGGGTCGGCCCGATCTCGTCATCGCCTGCTACGGCATGAACTGCGGCATCTACCAGCCGCTCGACGAAACACGATTCGCCGCCTTCAAGGCGGGCATCCAGCGGCTCCACGACGCCGTCGAGCAGACGGGCGCGACGATCATCCATCTCACGCCGCCGGTCTACGACCAGCGGCCCGACAAGCCCGGCCCGGCCGGCGCCGTCGACTACGATGCCGTGCTGGCCGCCTCCTCGGAGTGGCTGCTTTCAAAGCGGGCCGACGGCTGGCTCGTGATCGATGTGCACGGCCCGATGAAAGACATGCTCGCCGCCGCCCGGGCCAAGGATCCGGCCGCGGTCTTCGCTCCCGACACCGTGCATCCCAACGACGCCGGGCACTGGGCCTTCTGCCGGGCCGTGCTCGCGGGGCTCGGCGACACGGAGTCGGCTGCGGCCGAGACCCCGGCCGCCTTGAAGGAGTTTCTGCCCCTTGTCAGGCAGCGGATGGAAATTCTTCGCGACGCCTACCTGCCCGCCGCCGGGCACCTGCGGCCCGGGGTCCGCGTGGGCCTCCCCCTCGGTGAAGCCGAGGCCAAGGCCCGGGCGGTGACCGAGTCGATCCGCTCGCGTCGGTTCCACCTGATGGGCCGGCAGCGGCAGGGAAGCATCGAGTGGAAAAATCCGATCGCATGGCCTCAGCCGGCGGTCGTCGATCCGGGGCCGGAGCCAGCCGCCGCCGTGCCGCCTCCGGCCGACGCGGTCGTGCTCTTCGATGGCACGAGCCTCGACGCCTGGGCGAATGGTCAAACCTGGAAGGTGGCCGACGGCGTCGCCACCGTGGGCAAGGGCGATATCCGCACGAAGCAGGGGTTTGGCGATTGTCAGGTGCACCTCGAGTTTCGCATCCCGACCGACACCAAAGGCAAGGGGCAACAACGGAGCAACTCCGGGCTGTTCCTGATGGATACCTACGAGATCCAGATCCTCGATTCGTTTCAGGATGGCACCGACAAGCCGGTGACCTACTTCGACGGCCAGTGTGGTGCCCTCTACAAGCAGCAGCCGCCGGCCGTCAACGCCTGCCGCAAGCCGGGCGAGTGGCAGACCTACGACGTGCTCTTCACCCGGCCCCGCTTTCACGACGACGGCACGCTCGCCGCCCCGGGCCGGGTGAGCGTGCTCCACAACGGCATCGCGATCCATGTCGACACCGTGATCAAGGGCAACACCTTCTACCACGCACCACCGAGCTACACGAAGCATGCCGACGCCCTGCCGATCCGTCTGCAGGATCATGGCAACCCGGTGCAATTCCGCACCATCTGGGTGCGGCCGTTCGAGCCGCTCGCCCCCACGCCCCTCCCATAGAGCGGCCCCCGTGAGCCCATGCCATAGGGAGCCGCCGGCGGGATGCCACACCAGCCAACCGCTGCGTCAGCCCCCAGGCTCGCGCCCGGGGCTTGTCGATGAACCGCACGGCTCCTCGCGAGTCATGCCAGGCGCTCGCGGATCTCGCCCAACTCTTCCTGCGGATCCCGGTCGTGATCGGCCGGACGCCCGGCGCGTCGATACCAGTAGCCGGCATTGCCACGATCGCCCTCGATCTTGTGGATCACGGCGTGAATCCAGGCGGCCGTCGGGTCGGCCTCGTCGTGCTGCACGATCTCGTGGGCCTGCTCCCAGTCGCCCGCGAGGGCGAGGTCGATCGCCCGCTGCAGATTGGCGGCTTTCATCGCCCAACCACCGCGAGTGCGGGCTCACCGCTCTCGATCGACGAGATCACTTCCTCGACCACCGAGAGGATCGGGTCTTTCTTCCGCCATCCCGCGGCCACCCAGCCATCCTTGCGGGCGACGAGTTGCTCCATCGGCAACGGGCCGGCATGCTTCAACTCACCCGGCAGATCGAGCGGCTCGACGTCGACCACTTCCTTGAAGACCTTGTTGAACCGCTTCTGCAGAATTCGCCGCAGCGAGGTCTCGGCCACCGACAGCTTCTCGCCACCCCCCGGCACGAATCCCGGGGGATAGATCTGCACGTCGCCGTCGCGGACCAGGCGGATGGTGCCGGCCGCCGGATCGATCCGGTAGGCGGCCCAGATGTCCATCGCCGGAAACTCCCGGTCGCCCGACGTGAACCTGCTGCCCCGCACGGTCACCTTCACGCGGTCATCGTCGGCATCGAGCTGCACCGGCAGCCGCTTGGCAAAGGTGATCGACCACGGCGGTTGATCGGGGTCATTCGCCAGCGATTCCGGCAGCGTGCCGTTGTTTTTCTTGATCTGCTCCTCGACGAATTGCTGTGTGATCGTGCGGCCCCCGAGCGTGATCTCGGCGGCGTTGTTGACCATCGTCTCATGCACCCGCGCGGCCAACACGGCGTCGGGGTCGACCATCGGCGGTGCCGAGAAGGCGGCGATCTGGTCGGAGAGCGCCTTGCGGGCCACGACCGACATGGTCGCGTCGCTCGTGCTCAGATGCAGCATTTCGGGATACCACCCCCGTTCCAGCAGCGGCCGACGAAACTTCGTCTGATAGTCACTGGCGGCCTGGGCGAGCGCCCCCACGGTCTGCTCCTCAAACTGCTGCCGGGCCCGCGACTCGGCCCGCCTCCGTGAGATCGCCTCGGCCTGGGGACGAATCTCGGCGATCTTCTTGCTGGCCATCCGACGGATGAACTTCTTGGCAAACTTGCTCTTCACGCCGATGCCGGCGGTCTGGGTCCGCACGTTGGCCGCGGCGGTAGCCGGCAGCGACGTCACCCGCTGGTCGTCGATCATGATCCGCTTGCGGGCATCGAGCGCGGTGGTGCCCCGCGTGTGCACGGTCACCGGCCCCTTGCTGCTCCGCGTCAACGAATGATTGGTGGCGTCGAGCAGCAGATCGACCGTCGCAGAGTTCATCGACGGCACGAAGTCGAGCAGCACGAACCCCGTCGTATGGCCCGAGCCACGCACGCGGGTGCCGAGGATGGTGTCGTTCACCGGGGCATGCTCGTCCACGACACGGTTCACCGCCGATGCCAGCAGGTCTTCATCGATGTCCAGATAGAGGTTGGGCCGGCTGACCGCCGATCGCACCCGGGCCACCGTGCCGGCCGCCTGACGGGATCCCTCGAGCCGGGCCAGCAGTGGCCCCAGCGACTCCAGTGGTTCAGTGGTGCCGGTGCCGGCGGCCTCCGTCAGCGTTTCGGTCAGTTTCTCAAGGCGTTGCGACAACACCTTCTCGGCGGCCGGATTCGTGGCCGCGTCGACCGCATCGAGATAGGCTCCGACCGCCCGGCGGACGGCGGCAAACTGTGGCATCTCGAGCCCGTTCTCCTCGGCATCCAGTCGGCGGTAGAGCCGCAGAAGCGTGGCCGGATCGGCCTTGCTGCCCGCGGCGGCCTGCTCCGTAAGCGTCGGCCAGTCGAGGTAGGTCTTCCACGCCTCTCCGCTCTTGCTCCGCCGCAGCAACGCGTCGAGGGGCGCCATGGCGGAGCGTACCTTCGCGGCAGCGGCGTCGAGGTCGGCGGCCGAAAGGCTCCGAAATGTTTCGCCGTCGCCCAGCGGGTTGGCCGCCACGACAGCAAGGTCTTCGCCAGCAGCTGGGGCCTGGGACCACACGCCGAGCAGCATCAAGGCAGCTCCAGCGACGCCTGCAAAACGACGACCGTACAAAAGACCGAGCATGAAAACCGCCTGTCTGGATTCGGGTGAAAAGATGGCGAACCAGGCGGGAGTGTAGCGAGTATGACGATTTTTCCCATGCCAAACCTGGTCGCCACGCACCCCCCTGCTGCGGCTCCAGGCGGGCGTTTTTTCGGAAAAGCGCCTAACCACGGGCGATCACTCGACTTCTGAGCCCCAGGCGGGAGCGCAAGTCCAGCAAACTCGTCGCAACAGGCAAGCCCTGCCCTGCCCCCGCCCCTTGCCAACGCCTTCGCGCCGCCATTCAATCGCGATCTTCTCGGCCCGACGCCCAGAACAGAAACCATCGAAAGGATTTGTTGCCATGAACATCACGTTCTCTGCATCCACGCAGCTTCTGCGGCTCATCACCGCCAACACGATCACAGCCACACTCGGCGCGGCCGCGATGTTGTTCGCCGCCGGGATGCTCATCACATCCCCGGCACCTGCCGCCACACCCGATCGGCGGGCGGCGCTCGAGACCGCGGGCATCCCGCGGATAGACGACTACGCGGCCGCCGGCGAGGCGGCCCGGTCGTCGCAGTCGATGCTGCTGGTGTCGGTCGAGCCCACCGGTGGCGACCCGACCGACATGGCCGGCCAACGGCTCGAGCAGTCCGCCGTGCAGGAACGCTTTCTCCGCAGTCGCACGCCGTGGGTGTTTTGCCGGATCGGCATGCCGGAGGCCGGAGCCCTCGTGGCCGACCCGTCACTTGTCGAGATGCGGCGTGGCCCCGGGGTGTTTGTGGTCGATCATACCGGTGGCCCCCTGACGGGCCGGATCGTGTCGATCCTGCCCCGCATCTCGGGCAAATACTACCGCTTCAGCCCGTCCCACATCGATCAGCTGGCGTCACTGCCTTCCGGCACCCTTACACAGCGGTCGATGATCCTTGCCGTACGGATGCATCCTGAAAATCCGCAAAGCACCTTTGGCTTCTGCAACCCGATGCTCTGCCAGGAGGCGGCTGCGCACTCGGCCCACCAAGCCCGCATCCGCACCCAGGGCCACCACAACTGGGGCCAGCGGTCGCAACGGATCGTGGGCAATGCAGGCGGTGCCGGCTCCGCCTCGGAGGTGTGCGCCGAGAGCTGGGAAAACCAGGACCTGCTCGATTCCTGCGTCGACTGCGTGGCCAGCTGGCGGCAGTCGTCGGGCCACTGGAATGCCGTTCGCAGCCCCCAGTCGGCCTACGGCTACGACATCCGCCGGGGCTCCAACGGCATCTGGTATGCCACCGGGATCTTCCTACGGTAGGCCGGCCTCGACTGCGGGCAGCACGAAGATCTTGCCGTCACCCATGCGGCCGGTGCGGGCGATCGCGGTGATCCGCTCGACGACCTCGTCGACGCGGGCATCGTCGACCCACAGCTGAATCTCGACCTTCGGCAGAAAGGCCAGCGCATACTCGCTGTCGCCATACTGATCGAGATAGCTCTTCTGGCGGCCAAAGCCCTTCACCTCCCGCACGGTACACGCCTCGAGCGGCGCAAACTTGAGCGCCTCGAGCACCTGCTCCGCCAAAAACGGCTTCACCACCGCAATGACTTCTTTCATGCAGAGCCAAACGTGGTGAAGTCCGTATCAGCTGAAGAAATTATCGCCATACAGATTGATCGGCGGGCAGGTCGTGACCGTGATGTCGCCGTTGACCCGCGTCTGGCAGGCGAGCCGCATGGTCTCCTCGTTGCCGATGTAGGCCAGCGACACCGCCAGCCGACCCGACTCGATCAGTCCCTTCGGACTCGTATTTTCCATGCCCCTGGTGATCAGCACCCGGCAGGTGCCGCAGGTGCCAAAGCCATGGCAATTGACCACCTTGTTGACGCCGGGATACAGGTTCACCCCCGCCTGCAGGGCCTCCTTGCGGAGATTCGCCCCGGCCGGAACTTGAATTTCCTTTTTTTCATCGGTGAACGTGATCGTGGGCATCGGAAATCTCTCGATGGTGGGCAGGCGGCTGCCGATAGTATTGTCGCGACGCCGATACTGTAGCCGGCTCATCTCTCCCCTTCCAGACACGCATCCAGCGCCATGGCGGAACTCAGCAAATACCAGCAGTCGATCGTCAAAAACTACTACGAGAACCTCGACACGGCCCTCGTGCAGCGGCTGGGGGAGGAGGGCACCGACCTCTACCTCGCCGAGGGCAAGAAGCGGGCCAAGCTCTGGGAGAGCATCGCGAAAACACTCGTCAAGGTCGGCGTTCCCCAGAAACGGATCGACCACGTGGTGGCCAGCGACGATGCCCGCCAACTGGCGACGTTGTTGCAGGAACTGTGGGCCAAGGATTGACCCCCGGCGGCCTCTGCTTCATCCTGAGCGGCTTCCCCTGGTCTTGGACCTGGTTTTGGAGCCCACGATGAGCCAACCTGTAGCCGCCCCCCCCGCCGACCGCGCCGTCCTCCTCGAATCGCTGCGGTGGCAGAAGTTTCCCGTGCTCGACGACGGCTTCGTGGCCTTGGTCGATTGCATGGGCGACGACGGCGCCGTGGTGCAGGCCGCCCGCGTGAGCTACGGCGAGGGCACCCGAAAGGTGAGCGACGACCGCCAGCTGATCCGCTACCTCATGCGGCATGCCCATACCACGCCGTTCGAGATGGCGGAAATCAAGTTTGTCGTGCTGGTGCCGATGGACTGCTGGCGGCAATGGATCCGCCATCGCACGGCGAGCGTCAACGAGTATTCAACCCGCTACTCGCTGGCCATCGACTCGATGCAGGCGACAGCCGGCAACGAGTGGCGGACCCAGGCGACCACCAACCGACAGGGCTCGGCCGGCCTCGTCGCCGAGGAGCACGGCGCCCAGCTGACGCAGGCCGAGACCGACCTGCAAAACAATGCCCGCCGCGTCTACGAGGAGCGGCTCGCGGCGGGAATCGCCCGCGAGCAGGCGCGG
>CAYZFV010000012.1:0-3280 GCA_964477765.1 uncultured Candidatus Kuenenia sp. | reverse complement strand
CCGCTGATGCCGTCCCAGGGATACTTGGCGTAGGGCAGTTCCCGCTCGCCCTCGTCCCGTTCGAGGAAGCCCGGGATGAAGGTCTCCTTCGTGAGCGTCGTCAGCCGGACGCGGCCGGTGCCGCCGTAGGGGACGAGCGAGTCGCGGTCGTCGAAGTCCACCACCTCGATCACCGCCCGCGGCTGCGGCGCGTAGTAGGCGATCGTGTAGCCGTCGGCCGGGATCACCGGGCGGCTGGCGGCCAGGCCCATCAGCGTGTTGCCGTAAGTCGGCGTCATGAACGCCCCGTCGAGAAACTCCTCGACCGCGAACCGGGTCCACTGGGGAGTGAACTCGGTGCCGCCGGAGAAGATGCCCGTGATTCCGGCCTGGCGGATCGTCGTGCCGCGTTTCTCCAGGGCCAACGCCAGAGCCTCGAGCAGCTTGGGCGTGGTGAACATGCAGCGGATGTCGTGGCCGGCCTCGAGCACGGTGATCGCCTGATCGATGCAATGCTGCTTGTAGGCCTCGAGGTGCTCCATCCAGCCCTTCTGAATCAGCTTGATTACCCAGCGAGGATCGAGGTCGACGCAAAAGCAGATTCCGCCGCGGTATTGGGCGAGGTGCTCGATCGAGAGCCGCAGACGCCGCGGCCCGGAAGGCCCGAGCATCAGCCAGTTGGCGCCCTTGGGAAAAAACTCCTCGGGCAGTGTGTCACTGAACATCTCGTAGTCGGTGCGGAAGTCGCGGGAGTTGTATCGCGACTTCGGGATCCCGGTCGTGCCGCCGGTCTCGAAGACGTAGGCCGGCTGGTCGGCCAGACCTTTCGGCACCCAGCGGCGGACCGGCCCGCCACGCAGCCATTCGTCTTCAAATGGGGGAAACTTCTTCAGGTCGTCGAAACTCTTCACTTCGGTGAGCGGGTCGAACGGCAGCGACTTCGCGTAGTCGAGCCAAAACGGGCAGCCGGTCGATTCGTGGAAGTGCCAGGCGACGGTCTCGACGGTGTGGGCGTCGAGCCGCGCGCGGGCGGCTCGCACCGCCTCGTCGCTGGCGACTTCAAAAACCGGTGTTGAAGCAGGGGCAGGCGAAGTGGCCATCCGTGTCGAGTCCTCGAGGGTGGGGTGTGGGCGATCAGCCTTCGGTCGTGGTGCCGGGCTGCTGCGGCGGCGCGGCCAGCTGGCCGAAGAGCTGCAGCACGCCGTTGAAATGGGCCAGCCGCGGGCCGTAGCGGTCGATGAACTCACCGAGGGCGTACTCGCTGTCGATGCAGTCTTCGGCGTTGTCGAAGGCCTCGCGGGCCACGCTCGCGAGAAACTCCGTGTGCACCTTGGCCAGTGATTCGGCCGCATGCCGGCAGGAGACCGCCAGTTCCGGGTTTGCCTCCCGCCAGGCCTTGAGTTCGGCATTCCGCTGCCGCTGCTGCTGGGAGACCTGGTTGAGCAGTTCCGTGAGCAGTTCGCAGGTCTTCTGCTGCAGCACCACCATGTCGCGGATGAGCCGGGTGGTTTCACCGGGATCGCCGGTGAGGGCGGTCGGCTGGGGGGCCGGCGCGCCGGCGGCTGAAATCTCGATGTGCGTCGTGTAGGACGGCAGATTGGTCATGCGGCAAGCCCTCGAAGAACGATGCCGTATCGTAGGCTCGATGGCGGCGGGTTTCCATCCAATGGCCGCCGGAGAGGCCGTGTATCCGGCACAGGTGGCAAGGTTTTTGCAGTTTCAGCCGCGGCCCCACCGAGCCGGTCGGGGCTGGCAAGGCCCGGTGGAGGCGGCCGCGAGCCGCTCAAGTGGCGGCGACCAACACCCGATGCTTGGCTGAGACGGTCGCAGGGAAGCGGCGTGTCGTTCGTGAGGCTTTTGGGGCGGCCGGCGCCAGCGCCGGCAGATCGTTCTTCATGGAGCAGCAGACGCAGGCGGCGACGGCTTTTGGCTTCTTGACGGCCGTTGATTCACCCACGCACGGGGTGTTTGGCGGATATCTCCTCGTGGACGCCATCGGGCGTCCCCTCGAGTTTCACTGCACGGCGCCGGTGAAGGTGTCGCGGGCCCAACAGATTCTCTACGGCGCGTCGTTGCCGGCGCATCTGCATGGCCAGCAGATCGGCGCCGCGCTGCTCGCCGAGGGATCGGTGGCCCCGGCGGTGGTGCTTACCGATCACGACGCCATGCTCGCCGTGCGGCCGCATACATCACTGCCGGTCGCCCTCGTCAGACGGCGGGGCGAGGCTGATGAGCCACCGGCCGGGGCGTTTGCCATGGGGGAGGCCTGCGTGAGCCCGCATACCAGCGATGCCGGCGATGCCGATGCGTTGCGGCAGCAGCTGGAGCACCTCGGCTCGGCGGTCAACCTCACGGAGCCCTTCGAGCGGATCCGTGCGGCGATCGAAGAAGCGCAGCGTCACTAAGCCGGGCGGGGGCCGTATGCTCGAGCCGTGTACCACGACGTCGGTCCGATCGGTCGGGGCAGCCGAGTTGGTGTTGCCGGCGCATGCGATCGCCAGCCAGCGTGTGCCTCCGCTGCCTCCCGTGCAGGCCGTGCGGTTTCCGATCGAGCTTCCGCGGCCGCTGATCGTTCGGGTTCCCCTGCTCGACACGCGGCCCCGCGTCACCAGCCATCGTTTTCCCAAGCCGACCGACCCCAGCCCGCCGAGGGTCCCCGCCCGGAACCTGGTGGTCGGCGATGGCGAGATCGAGCGCGGTGACGAGCATGCCGACGGCGACGCCCCCACGCCGCGGCGGCGGACACGGATCGCGCCGCCGGGCGATGTCGTCAAGCTCTCCGAGCGGCTCTTCTTTGTGCTGCAGCCCGATCTGGAGACGACGCTGCAGGCGAGCCACCTCGAGTTTCCGCGGGAGCCCTTTCCCTTCCAACTCGACGGCATGGCCTTCCTCATGCCCCGGCATGCCGCGATCCTGGCCGACGAGATGGGCCTCGGCAAATCGATGCAGGCAATCTCGTCGCTGCGGCTGCTGGTCCGCAGCGGGCAGGCGCGGCGGGTGCTCGTGGTCTGCCCGAAGGGGCTCGTGTCGAACTGGGCCCGTGAGCTGGCTGACTGGGCCCCTGAACTGGTCGTGGCCGTCGTCGAGGGGGATCCGGCCCGCCGCCGCTGGCAGTGGACGCTGCCCGACGTGCCGGTGAAGATCGCCAACTACGAGGCGGTGGTTCGCGATCGCGAGATGATCGAAGAACTGGGCCTGGCGTTCGATCTTGTCGTGCTCGACGAGGCGCAGCGGAGCAAAAACCGTGCGAGCAACACGCATCGGGCCGTCGCCGGGCTGCAACGCGGCCGCAGCTGGGCGC
>CAYZFV010000011.1:0-2667 GCA_964477765.1 uncultured Candidatus Kuenenia sp. | reverse complement strand
GTCGTCAACAACTACATCACCAACGACGGCGATGTCACCGACGCGAGCACCACGCAGGGAGGAACGGCGACCAACGAGCAGACGGTGGCTCCCTCCGCCGCGGATGCGGCGTTCGATGCGGCGTTGGCCGCCTTCAAGAAGGAAGACTATGCCGCCGCGCTCGCCGGATGCGACAAGGCCGTGAAGCAGTCTCCCGATGACTCGGTCATCCACGAGGTGCGGGCGCTTTCGCTCTTTGCGTTGGGCCGCTATCCCGAAGCCGCGGCCACGCTCAACTCCGTGCTCGCCGTCGCACCCGGCATGGACTGGACCACGATGAGCAGTCTCTACGACTCGGTCGATGCCTACACCCAGCAGCTGCGAAAGCTCGAAGAATTTTGTCGCAGCAAGCCCGACAATGCGGCTGGCCACTTCGTGCTGGCCTACCACTACCTCGTCGGCGGACATGTCGATCTGGCGGCCGACGCCCTGCGGGTGGTGGTGGCCAAGCAGCCCGACGACGTCGTCGCCAAGCGGCTGCTCGATGCCATTCAGCCGACGTCTGGCGAGGCCGAGGAATCTTCATCCCGCGATGACGCGCAGACGATCGCGAGCGACGCTGCAACGCCGGCCGGTCCCGAAACCGATCTCGTCGGCCGCTGGACGGCGACGAGCGGCAAAGACTCCGTCGAACTCGTCATCACCGACGACTCGCGATTCACATGGAAGGCCGCGCCCGCGGCCCGGCCTCCCGTCACGATCGACGGCACGATCGAGACCGCCCGCGACGCGATCGCGCTCGTGAGCGAGTCGGCCGGGACGATGACCGGCGGCGTGGAGTCGAAGGGGGCCGATGCCTTCGACTTCACGCTTGCCGGGAGTCCGCCCACCGCCCAGCCGATCGCCTTCCATCGCCTGAAAAACTGACGCCGCTACTCGGCTACACCTTCCGGCAGCGCGTGGCCGAAGACCGACCACACCACGCCGTCGGCGATGATCGACAGCGTCAGGCGGCCTTCCGGGGTGATCACCAGCGTCACGCCGCGGTCGTTTTCCACACCGGTGAACACCGACACGCCCTCGGCCTGGTGCACGGCCTCGAGCTTCGTGACCTCGCCCCGCCGCGACTCGGGCGCCAGCAGTGTCAGTTCCTTTTTTGCGGCATCGAGCCGGAAGAACGTGGGCCGTTCCTTGTCGCCGAGATCGGGAGGGCCGATCGTGCCGTCTTCGTCAACCGCGACGGCCGAGGTGACCGAGCAGAGCCAGGCGTCACCGGCGGACGCGTTGCCGGCCTGCGCCAGGGCCGCGGCGAGCGTGACCAAACCGAGGGCCAGGAATCGGGGCAGGGATCGTGTCGAACGTGTTGTCATTCCAGTCACTCCATTGTTTTGGGAAATTCCGTCCGCTCCATGCGGACACCGAGTGTGAAATCGTGAGGCTGTCAGCGGACGGTGTAGCCCTTGGCTTCCATGGCCGCCATGAAGTTTCGGTTCCAGAGTGCAAACTGCTGTTGATAGGTGGCCGCAGCCGCGTCCGACGCACCCCCGGCCGCCTTCATGGCCCGTCGTGAACGGACGCCACCGGTCAGGCCCAGCGATGTCGCCCCGATGGCCGCTCCCTTGCCGGCATCACCGGCGATGGCGCCGATGGCGACCCCGGCCAGGGCTCCGCCGGCGGCTCCCTTGAAGGCACCGCCTCGCGCGGCGCCGGCAGAGGCTGCCGAGGCCTGCGCTTGCTGATCGAGTAACGCCTTGGCCTGGTAGGGATCCCAGCCGGTCTGTTTCGTGGCCCAGTCGTAGGCCGCCGCCTCATCCGCGCGCTGCTGGTCGGGAGTCTGTCCCTTCGCGGGGAAGATCGCCAGGTTGCCCGGGTTGGTGCTGAGTGCGGGCGGCCCGCCCTCGGCCGTGGTGGTTGCGATCACGATCATGGCCGCCACCATGGCGGCCAGTCCCCCGTTCCTCATCCATGTGCAACTCGTCATCATCGCGCTTTCCTCTCCATGAGTCCATTGATCGAACGAGGAGCGTGATAGCACCGACACGAGTGCGGTGGGAATATGAATTTTCAGTCGAAGGCGGGCAGGCCGCGATGCTTCTGCCTGTGACTATGCAAAAGTCGCCAGAACGCATCGGTGATCCGTTGCGACGCGTCGACTTCCATCCGAGACATCTCAGAACTTTTGGATCATGTCGAAGCCGAGCATGGTCTGCTGATTGCTGATGCCGTCGTTGAAGGGCGCCCGGGGGCCGCCGTAGGGACCGCCGAAAAAGTCCCAGCGAAAGGCCGGCCGCATGAGAAAGTTGCCGGTGGGTGTCCAGTTGGGGCCGAGGGTCAACGAGTAGAAATTGCCCGGCAGCGGCACGTGGTTGGGATTGCTCGGGCGATTCAGGCCCACCCGCGTGCCGTCGGTGTCCTGAAACCATTCAAAGCGGGCCCCCCACGCCCACGCGTCGTTCACGCGATAGTAGGCATACTGGTCGATGCCGACCCACAGCGCCGTGCCGCCGCCTTCGAGGCCGTTGGCCTGGGTGCCCAGCCAGTGGTGGAAGAGATATTCCCACTTCCTGGAGGGGAGGAATTCGAAGATCAGGCTGTAGCGGGTCCGGTTGGCCGACGTGAGTGGCGGGGGCGGCTGGGAGAAGGGGGAGGAAAAGTTGGGCCCGGCGCCCGGGGTGGTGGGCAAAGACG
>CAYZFV010000010.1:0-4867 GCA_964477765.1 uncultured Candidatus Kuenenia sp. | reverse complement strand
CGTTGCGGAGCTGGCGGCGGCGGGGCGTCGTGCGGCATCTCATGGCGCGGCTGCCGGTGATCGGCAAGGCGGCGGCCGACGCAGAACTCGCCGCCTGGTGTCGGGCGGCGTCGCTGGCCAGTGGCATCGGGCTCGACGTGCGGCGAATGATGACGCTCACGTCGGCCGTGGCTCCGGGGCTGGCGATCGATCCGGCGAAGGCGACGGCCCGGCTACGAGACGGCCTCTCGCTCACCGACATGCTGCGGGAGACGAGGCTCTTTCCGCGGAGCCTGCTCGAGGCGGTCGGCGTGGGGGAACTCACCGGCACCACCGCCGAAACGCTCGATCGGCTGGCCGAGCAGTGCGACGACGCCGCAGCCCGGGGGTTTGCGGCGGCAGCCCGCGGCGCCGGGGCGGCGGTGTGGCTGGCGGTCGCGGCCGTGGTCGTGGTGCTGATCTTTCGGCTGTTTTCCACGTACGTCGGCATTCTGCAGGCCGCGGGCCGGGGTTTGTGACGATGATGGAGTGATGAGGATGCCCTGCTTGATCACGGTGACCGTCGTTGCAGCGTTCGTGGCCGTGGCGGCCGCGGCCGAGGAGACGCCGTCGAGCGAAGGACGGCAAAGCCACCAGGAATGGATGGCGCGGCTCGGTTACCAGCGGCATAGCGGCGGCTGGCGGACGGCCCAGGAAATCGAGATCATCGAACGCAATGAACAAACAAACCTCGCCGAGAAGCAGTGGAACAAGAAGCTCGAACGGCTCCGGCAGGAGCTGGCCACCGGCAACGCGGCCGAGGCGGCGGAACAGCTCGCCGAGATTTCCGACCCGCATGCGGTGCCCGCCCTCACGGCGGCCCTGGCCAACGAACCACTGCGTCGGGTGCGGCTGCTGTATATGGAGTCGCTTTTGCGGATCGGTACACCGGCGGCCCAGGCGACGCTCATCGCGGCGGCGGTGGATCATCCCGATCCTGAGACGCGAATCGACGCCACAGACCGGCTGGCGAAGCTCGCCCCGCTGGCTGCCGCCGATGCCCTTGCCGCGGCGCTCGCCGGCCCCGACAACGCCCGCATCAATCGGGCCGCGGCGGCGCTCGGTCGGCTGGGCGACAAGGGGGTGGTGCCGCGGTTGATCAACGTGCTCGAGACGCGGCATGTCGTCACGGTGGGCGACAGGGCTCCCGAGGGATCGACCACGGCCACCTTCACGCCGAGTGGTGGCGCCGGCCTGTCGATGGGGAGCAGCCGCAAGCAGGTGGCGGTGCCGATGAGGAATCAGCAGGTGCTCGAGGCGCTGATCGAACTCACCGGGCAAAACTTCGGCTGGGATCTCGCGGCCTGGCGGGCCTGGCTCGCCCGCCGGCGAGCCCCGGCGAGCATCGACCTCCGCCGCGGCTAACCATCACGCCGCCTGATCGACGGGCGGACGGCGGCGGGGGAACCAGTCGGCGTCGAGCACGAGCAGGGCGACCCGGTTCTCGAGATTCGGCCGAAAGATCACGAGCAGCAGCATCGGCAGAAACCAGGCCATGAAGAGGCCGCCGTCGTGGGCCTTCCAAAACTGGCTGCCGAGGAGCACGGCCGTGGTGCAGCTCATCAGCGTGCCGAGGTTTTTGGGTGATGGCCAGATCGCCAGCGTCGCCATCATCGCGATGAAGGCGGCCAGCACCGGCAGGCGAAACACGGCGTCGTTGCCCGGCAGGGCCCAAAAGCCCTCCAGCGACACGTCGTTGGGAAAGATCCAGCCAAACATCTGCCGCAGTTGATCGAGAAAGACGCCGCCGTCGGGCGAGGTGAACCAGAGGGCGACGACAAGCACCGCCAGCGCCGCGGCGACACCGAGCGCAAACCGCCGGATTCCCCGTTCCCAGTAGAAGGCACACCACAGTGGCAGCAGAAAGACGGGATAGTAGATCGTGCCGATCGCCAGGCCGATCAGGCAGCCGGCGGTGAACGGCCGCCGGTAGAAGACCACGGCCCACGTGATCAGCGCCCCCGGCAGCACGTGATCGACGCGGCCGGTCATGATGGCCGTGTAGGGAAGCAGCAGGTAGAGCACCGCCGCGGCGATACCCAGCCGGATATTGTCGAAGTGCCACCAGCCGATGAGCACCATGCCGCTGACGATCGCGAGTTGGGAGAGGATCGCCATGATGCGGGCGGTGGTTTCGTGGACCGCCCGCCGGCTGCTGGCGGTGGTCTCGGGGCCGGCGGCGGCGGCTTCGGGGGAAAAGATCCGCTGCGTCGAGATTTGCGGCAGGAGGAAGAGGAGCGGATAGCCGGGCCCGAGGCGGGCCAGCTGGTCGGCGTCGACATGCCCCTCGCCGGCTTCCAGCTTGGTGGCCGTGGCCGCCGCGGCGAGGTCGTCGCGCTGGGGCCGCGTGGTGATCACGTTGGCCAGCAGAAAGACGAGCAGCGAGATGCCGAGAAACGTCAGGCCGCCGACGGAGAGGTTGGGCTCCAGCATCGGGCGGCGAACCATCAGCGAATCAAAGAGCATCCGCAGCAGGAAAAGCCCCGTGACGGCGAAGATCCACACGAAGCCGAGCTGCTGGGCGGCGGCGTTGGCCTTGTAGCCGCCGTATTCCACGGCGAGGAGGCCCGGAGCGAGCATGATCAGGCCGATGAGATCGAGATTCCGCACGCTCAGCACGCGGTTGAACTTGAAGAACAGCGCGATCGAGAGGAGCGACGCCAGGTAGAACCACGTCGTCGGGTTGACCCGGTAGTAATGGAAAAGAATGTCACTCATGAAGGTGAGGGTACGTCCGTTCCGGTCGTATTGAAAGTTGCCGGCCCCGGTTTTCGAGGGCGCGCCGGGCCGGTTGTGCCGGTCGTATGGCTTCAGCGGGAAAACGGCCAGATCAGCGGGGCAAAGAGGACCGTGATCACCATCACGATCAGGTTGAGCGGCCCGCCAAACCGGGTGTAGTCGGTGAACTTGTAGCCGCCGGGGCCATAGATCATCAGGTTGGTCTGATAGCCCATCGGCGTGGCGAAGCCGCAACTCGCCGCCACGGTGACCGCCATCGCGAAGGGCATCGGGTTGACGCCGAGGTCGGCCGCGGTCTGCCAGGCGATCGGAAACATGAGCACGGCCGCGGCGTTGTTGCTCATCAGTTCGGTGGCGAGCATCGTGATGAAATAGACCGCTGCCAGCACGAGCAGTGGGCTGTCGCCGGCGGCACCGATCGCCGACTGGGCGATGAGTTTGTCGAGCCCGGTATTTTCCATCGCCCGGGCCAGCCCGAAGCTGGCGGCGATGAGGAGGAGCGCTTCCCACTCGACGGCCCGGCGGGCATCGGTGGCCGAGATGCAGTTGGTCGCCAACACGGCGGCGGCGGCGGCCAGGGCTGCCGCCACCATCGGCACGAGTCCCATCGTCACGGCGAGCACCATCGCGGCCAGCACCGTGAGCGCGATCCAGGCCCGGTCATGCCGCGGTGGCGTGAAGTCGGCCACCTGGCTCACGAGATAGAAGTGGCGGCTCGACCGCTGCCGGTCGAGAAACCGGGGGCTCGCTTCGAGGAGCAGCGTGTCGCCGGGCTCGAGCTCGATGTCGCCGATCTTCATCCGCAGCCGCTCGCCGTCGCGGGCCACGGCGATCACGACGGCGTCGTAGGTCGAGCGGAAGCGGCCCTCGCGGATCGTGCGGCCCACCAGCGGGCAGCTTGTCGACACCACCGCCTCCACCAGCACCCGCTCGCTCCGCGGGTCATTGAGCTTGAAGACTTGATCGGTGGCGGGCCGGAGGCCGCGGACCTTCTGCAGTTCGAGCACCGAGTCGACGACACCGACGAACACCAGCCGGTCACCTGCTTCAAGCCGTTCCGTGGGGGCGACGGCCGCCATCACGTGGCCGTCGCGGTCGATCTCCATCAGAAAGAGGCCGTGGAGCCCGCGGAGGCCGGCCTGCTCGATCGTCTGGCCGACGAGTGGACTGCCCGGCTCCACGAGCATCTCGAGCGAGTACTGCCGCGGGTCGTCACTGGCGCTCATCGCGGGCCGGCGGTCTTTGAGCAGCACCTTGCTGGCGACGACGAGATAGACGATGCCGATCAGAAAAAGCGGCAGGCCGAGCCACGTGATCTCGAACATGCCGAGGGGCTTTCCCGCTCGCTCGGCCATCAAACCGCTGACGACGACATTCGTACTCGTGCCGATCAGCGTGCAGAGGCCGCCGAGCACGACGGCGCAGTTCATCGGCATCAGCAGCTTGGAGATGCTCAGACCGTGCTTGCGGGCCCAGCCGCGGAGGGCCGGCACCATGAGGGCGACGACGGGCGTGTTGTTCATGAAGGCGGAGAGGATGCCGGGCCCGATCATGGTGCGGATCTGGGCGGTGGGGAGAGACCGCGGCCGCCCGAGCAGCCGGTCGATGATCGTCTGGAGGGCACCGGTGCGTTCCACCGCGGCCGCCACGACAAAGAGCGCGGCCACGGTGATCATGCCCTGATTGCTCATGCCGCCGAGGGCCTCGCTCGGCGTCAGCACGCCGGCGAAGAGAAGCACGATCACCGCCCCCATCATCGCCATGTCGGGCGCCCGCCGCCCGGAAAACAACAGCGCGAGCGTGATCACCGCGACCGTCGCGGTGAGGGCGGCCTGCCAGTGCTGCTGCAACCAGTCGACGAAGATCCAGTCCATGGGCGATTGAAGGTCGCCTCTGGGAGCCGGGTCTGCAAGGGCAGTCGGTGCGGTATGACGCAAATCACGCGAAAATAGTGACGCTTGCGGGAGCTGACTCCGGCAGGGAGCCGAATAACGCGAGCCTCTCCCCGACAAGCCGCCGGCGCGAGCCGGCGGGCTGCCGCAGTAGCTGGCGATACCACGGCCACCAGGCTCGCGCCCGGTGCTTCCTGTTTGGAGCGCAGGCCCGTCCC
>CAYZFV010000009.1:0-20433 GCA_964477765.1 uncultured Candidatus Kuenenia sp. | reverse complement strand
GCTGCTGCTCGCCGCCGGCCTCTGTTACATGCCGACGCTCGCGCTGGTGAATTCCGTGAGCTTCGATCAGCTGGCCGAGCCACGGAAGCAGTTTCCCTTGGTGCGGGTGTGGGGCACGATCGGCTGGATCGCCGCCGGGATCACGGTCGGCTCGATCCTGCCCCGCCTCATGGAAGCCGGTCTCGTGCCCGCCGGCATCACCGGGATGTTGCTGGGCGATCCGGCCAGCAACGATGCCGGCAAGACCAATCTGCCCTTCCTCGTGGCCGCGGCCACCTCGGCCCTCCTGGGGCTGTATTGCTTCACGCTGCCCAACAGCCCGCCCAAGGCGAAGGGGGAGCCGATCAGCGTCGCCAAGCTCCTCGGGCTCGATGCGATCGGCCTGATGA
Organism: uncultured Candidatus Kuenenia sp.; assembly: GCA_964477765.1. Lineage (GTDB taxonomy): Bacteria > Planctomycetota > Planctomycetia > Pirellulales > UBA1268 > CACORA01. Next base: position 20,044 of record CAYZFV010000009.1, on the reverse strand, counting down.
AGTCGCCGGCCTTCGGCATCTTCGCCGCCGCCAGCTTCCTGATCTGCATTCCGCTGGCCGTCTACTACGCGATGGCCAACAAATACATCGGCGACATGGGCATCCAGCAGATGCTCGGGCTGGGCAGCGAGACGGTGATGACCTTCGGCCAGATGAGCGAGATCGGCTTCATGCTGCTGATGCCGTTTTTTCTGTCGCGATTTGGCGTGAAGACGATGCTCCTGGTCGGCATGGCGGCGTGGGTCGCCCGCTACGTGCTCTTCTCCTACGGGGCGGAGAGTGTGTGGATGCTGGTGACGGCCGTGGTGCTCCACGGAATCTGCTACGACTTTTTCTTCGTGACGGGGCAGCTGTACACCGACCATGTCGCCCCGCGACAACTGCGGGCGAGTGCCCAAGGGCTGATCGCGCTGCTCACCTACGGGGCCGGCATGTATGTCGGCAACATCGCGTTTCCCGAAGTGGCCAAGGCGCTGACCAAAGTCCCGGATGTGTTTCCCTGGCAGCCGTTTTGGTTGGCGTTTGCGGGGATGGCCGCGGCGATCATGATCGGCTTTGCGATCACGTTCCGCGACCCAGTGCGGCTGGGCGCGGATGAAAAGTAGGATCGGCCGAGGTCTACCGGTACACTTGGTCGAATGCTGCTCGATCTCGATATGTGCTGTATCAAGCGGCCATTTGACGACCAGTCGCAACCAGGAATCCGCCTGGAGTCTGAGGCGGTCTTGGGGCTTCTGGCCGCTGAGTCAGAATCCCTGCGGTTCGTGAGGTCCGTCGCGCTCTGGCTGGAGAATGAGCAAAATCCTCTGCCACCACGGGCTGCGAGGGTCCAGCGGTGGTTGGAGAATCCGCAGCCAGCTCTTGAACCGGCGGCGGTTGCGTCTCGCGCCAGCGACTTGAAGAAGCTTGGATTGAAGAGCTTCGGTGCGCTTCACGTGGCGAGTGCTGAGGCAGCTTCAGCGGATGCTTTGGCTACCTATGACGATCGTTTAATCGCGGCTGCTCGAAGAGCCGGTCCCTTGATCAACGTGCGAATACTTGGTGTCGTTGAATTGGCCGCGGAGGTGTTGTCATGACTCACATGCTGTTGGATCCAGCGGAACTCAGGCATCGAGGTTTCGATGCCCTGGTCGATGCCCTTGGCTGGGTGAATGCCGTGCGATTCGTGCAACAGTACGAGACCAGCCGGCTGGACTACACGGCGGAGCGAGACAGGATTCTGCCCGAGTGGGATCGCGAGGAGCTTGTTCGCAGGTTGGAGCGACTTGATGGTGAACCGGCTTCGAAGCCAAGCGGGCCACAAAAGCAAGGATAGGACGGTCAACGACACTTCCTTCATCGGCGGGCGTGGTGGGCGATCACGGCTTGTTCGTCGGTGGGGATCACCCAGGTGGCGATCCGGCTGGTCGGCATGCTGATGCGGGGGCCGTGGGTGGCGTTGGCGGTGGCGTCGAGGTCGAGGCCGAGCCAGGCAAGCCCGGTGGCGATGCGGTGGCGGATGGCCGCCGCGTGTTCGCCGATGCCGGCTGTGAACACGAGGGCGTCGAGACCGCCGAGGGCCGCCACGAGGGAGCCGAGCTCGCGGATCGCGCGGTAGCAGAAGAGGTCGATCGCCTCGGCCGCCCGTGGATCGTCGCTGGCCAGCAGCCGCCGCATGTCGCCGCTGATCCCCGACACGCCCAAGAGCCCCGACTCGCGGGAGAGCAGTCGGTCGATTTCGGTTGGAGGCATGCCCCGCTCCTCGGCCAGATGCAACACGACGCCGGGATCGAGGCTGCCGCACCGCGTCGCCATCACGAGGCCGTCGAGCGGCGTGAAGCCCATCGTGGTGGCGATGCTGCGGCCCGCGTGAATCGCGCAGAGGCTCGCGCCCGCGCCGAGGTGGGCGATGATGGCCCGTTCGGGCAGGCTGCCGGTGACCGCGGGCAGGCGGCCGGTGACCGATTCATACGAGAGCCCGTGAAAGCCATATCGCCGAATCCCGGCGTCGTGCAGCGGGCGGGGGATCGCAAACCGCATCGCCTCCGGGGGACAGGTGTGATGAAAGGCCGTGTCAAAGCAGGCCACCTGCCGGGCGTTCGGGAGCCGGGCGATCGCCGTGCGGAGGGCGGCCAGTCCCTGCGGCTGGTGCAGCGGTGCGAGGGGCACGAGCGTGTCGAGCGTGGCCAGCACGGCGGGTGTCACCATCGTGGGCGCCGTGAAGTGGGTGCCGCCATGCACGATGCGATGGCCGACGGCTGTGATCCGCGTCGGGTCGGTTGCCGTGAGCAGGCGGTCAAAGAGGAGGTCGAGAGCCGCCTGCCAGGAGCTGGAGCCGCCGATCTGTTCAGAGTGTTCCTCGCCGTCGCGGGGTGTCACCACGAGCCGCACGGCCTCGTCGCGGATGTCGACATGCGCCTCCAGGCAGGGGCCTCCGTCGTCGTAGACCGCGGCCTTGATGCTGCTCGAGCCGGCGTTGATGACGAGCGTGGTCGGCGAGGGCGAGTCGGTCATGGGGCGGCCGGCCTGCGGGCGTGGGCGAGGTGCACGGCCACGGCACACGAGAGCACCCGCGACTCCAGCGAGTCGGCCCGGCTCGAGAGGATGATCGGCACGCGGGCGCCGAGGACCACGCCTCCCGCCTCGGCGCTAGCGAAATACTCGAGCTGCTTCGCGAGAATGTTGCCGCTTTCGAGATCGGGCGCCACGAGAATGTCGGCGCGGCCGGCCACGGGCGATTCGATCCCCTTCGTGCGGGCGGCCGCCAGCGACACGGCGTTGTCAAATGCCAGCGGCCCGTCGAGTACGCCCCCGGTGATCTGGCCGCGGTCGGCCATCTTGCAGAGGGCCGCGGCGTCGATCGTGGAGCGGAGCTTCGAGGTCACGGTTTCCACGGCCGAGAGAATCGCCACCTTCGGCGCGACGATGCCGAGGGCCCACGCCAGGTTGATCGCGTTTTGCACGATGTCGACCTTCTCTTCGAGCGTCGGGTCGATGTTGACCGCGCCGTCGGTGACCAAGAGCGGCCGATCGTAGGCCGGCACGAGCATCACAAACACATGGCTGATCCGCCGCGCTGTCCGCAGGCCGGTATCCCGCTTCACCACCTCCGCCATGAGTTCATCCGTGTGGAGGCTCCCCTTCATGAGCGCCTCCGCCTCGGCGCGGCGGACGAGGTCGACAGCCAGCGCGGCCGCGGCATGGCTGTGGCGGGCGGCCTCGATCCTCAAGTCCACGAGGCTCACGCCCGCCTCGGTAGCGGCCGCCTCGATCTTTTGGGGCGGGCCGACGAGGACCGGAGTGATCAGGCCGCGATCACGGGCGGCGATGACGGCGGCGATCGAGGAAGGGTCGCAGGGGTGCACGACCGCCGTCGCCAGGGGCGGCAAGGCGGCGGCTCGGGCGACGAAGTCATGCTGCTGCGGGGAGGCACTGTCCGACATGCCTCGCATTATCCCCGGGCATCATGAGGCGGCAATGAGCGGCTGCCGCATACGATCGTGCACGCGGGGTAGCCCGCTGACGGTCACCAGGAAGCAGGCTTCCGCCCCGGACGGCGTCTCTCGACCGACGTGGAGGATGTCATGACCGGGCTGGAATTTGAATGGCTCGTGGCTGTGGCCGTGCTCGGGGGCATCGCGGTGATCGCCCTCTACACGTATCTGATCGCCACACCGCGCAACGACGACGAGCGGGTGGAGGATCGGGAACACCGCCGCGAGTGGTTTCATGCGCGGGCGCTGCGGCGGCTCAGGGAGATGCGGCGGCGGCGTCGCTTCTGACGAGGTCGAGGGCCTGCTGCACGTGGCCGGCGGCGGTGAACGACGAGTTGAAGACGAGCCGCACGATGCCTCCGCGGTCGATCACATACGTCACCCGGCCCGGCAGAAAGCCGAGCAGTTTCGGCACGCCGAAGAGTTTACGGATTTGCCCGTCGCGGTCGCTCACGATCGGGAAGGGGAGTTTGTGCTTGCGGGCAAAGGCGGCGTGGCTGGCGGCCGTGTCGGCGCTCCCGCCCCCCACCTCGGCGCCGGCCGCCACAAACTGTTCGTAGGCGTCGCGAAAGCCGCAGGCCTCCTGGGTACACAGCGGCGTGTCGTCTTTCGGATAGAAGAAGATCACGAGGGCTTTCGTGCCGAGGTGATCGGCCATGTCAAACGTGCCGCCATCCCCGAGCGGGGCCTGGAAGAGCGGGGCCTTGTCACCGACAGCGAGGGCAGCCACTGAGTCGTCTCCACGGGATCCGGACCACAGGCCCACCACCGCCACGAGCCCGACACACGCCAAGGCGATGGCAAGCCGGGACCGATGAGGCGGGAGGGGAAGGCGGTGCATGGTTTTGAAAGCTCGTGGGAAGTGTAGACGCTCGGCAACCTGCTGTCCGCGAGGGGCCGTTTTGCCGTACCTGCAGGCCTGCCGGCCTGCTACAAACCCCGACGGTGATTGCGTGAAACCGAGAGGAGCGAGACCCGTGGCCGAGCGACTGCGACATGTGCTGTCGGCTGTCGTCGCCGCGCTGCTCGTCGGGCCGACGGCGGTGGGCCAGGAGGTGCCGCCGCCGGTCCCCGGGGCGCAGAGCCCGCTCCCGCGGGAGCCTGAGCGGCTCGCCCTCCTGCCCCCGATCGACTTCAACCTCGAAGAAGACACGTTTGCCAATGAACCCGTGTCGGATCTCGATCCCGATGCGGCCACGCCAAAGCGACGGCGCGGGGGACCGTTTGGCTCCTCGGCCCCGGTGTCGCTCGGCGGCTTTTGGGCGCCGGCGGTGAATATCGACGGCCAGGACGACACGCTCTCGATCAACGCCCAATACGCCCGCGTGGCGGCGCCGCTCGGCATCCCCGAGGAAGGGAAGCCGCTGTGGCTGGCGATCGGCCGCTTCGGTCGGCTGGAGCTGGCCACCGACGCGATTCTCCCCGACAGCGGCCAGGCGATGCCCGATCAGCTGTGGCTCATCGAGACGGGTGTCACCCACATCCGGCCACAAGACGACGGGGGCACGCTCGGCGGCACGTTTCTCTTCGGCTCGGCGAGCGACCAGCCGTATGCCGCCGGCCGCGATCTCACCCTGATGGCGATCCTCTTCATGAACCGGCCGGCCAGGCGGCCCGACGACGAATGGAGCTACAGCCTCTTCTACTCGCCCACGTCGCAGCTGCCCTACCCGCTGCCGGGCATCGCCTATATCTGGCGGCCGAGCGACGCCTTCGAGGCGAAGCTCGGCGTGCCGGCGGGGCTCGAATGGCGGCCGACCGACGACTGGACGCTGAGCGTCAACTACTTTCCGCTGGTCAACGTCAATGCGACGGCGCGGCGGCGGCTTACCGATGCTCTTTCATTCGTGGCGTTTTACCGGACCGATACCGAGATCTACTTTCTGGCCGATCGCGTGAACGACAAGGAGCGGTTTTACGTGTTCGACCAGCGGGCGGCGGTGGGGTTCGAGCAGTCGCTGGGGCGGGGGTTCACGCTCGAGCTGATGGCGTCGTATCTCTTCGACCGCAAGATTTTTCAGGGAACGAATTTCACGTCGGGTCGGACCGATGTGGTGACGTTCGAGGATGGGTTGGGGTTGGGGCTGCAGTTGTTGTGGCGCCGGTGATATGAACGTCGAGTTGCGGGAAGGCGATCTCGATGCCTTCGGCGGCGAACCGTTCGTGGATCGCCGTGTGGATGTCGTCGAGCACGGGGAGCCGCTTGTCGAGCGAGGCGAGGAAGAGCCGGATGACGATCGTGAGCGTCGAGTTCCCAAACTCCTGAAAGGTGATCAATGTCTCGGGATCCTTGAGCACGTCGGGATGGGCCGCGCAGATCTCCCGGATGACCGCCGTGGCCCGCCGCGTGTCGGTGCCGTAGGCCACGCCCACCCGGATCTCCAGCCGATTGGTGCTGTCGGTGAGCGTCCAGTTGGTGACGCGGCCGGTGATGAGATCCTTGTTGGGCACGATGTATTCCTGCCGGTCCCAGTTGGTGACGGTGGTGGCCCGCATGCGAATTCGCGACACGACGCCCGTGACGCCGTCGATCGTCACCACGTCGCCCACGCGGATCGGCTGCTCGAAGAGCAGGATGATGCCGCAGATGAAGTTGGCCACGATCTCCTGCAGCCCGAAGCCGAGGCCCACCGACAGGCCGGCCACGAGCCACTGCACGCTCGACCATGACAGGCCGAGGATGCCGGCGGTGAGCACCAGGCCGACGCCTGCCAGCAGGTAGCTTGCCAGCGAGGTGATCGCGTAGCGGGCGGCCGTGTCGAGCGGCAGGTGGCGGAGGACCGCGGCCTCCAGCAGGCCCGGGGCGTTCCGCACGGCGATGAAGGTGAGTGCGATGATCGGCACGGCGACGAGCAGGTTGGCCAGCGTCACGACGCCGCTCACCGTGCCGTCGGGAGCCCGCTGCTCCCAGAGGGTCACCCGTTCGAGAAAGCCGAGCGCCGGCAAAACAGGCGACCAGATCCACCACAGGCCGAGCAGCACGCCCACGAAGAGCGCCGCATCGATCAGCCGTCGGGTCTGCTGGCTGATGGCCGAGACGTCGAGCCGGTTGACGTCGACCACCTCCATTCCCGCCCCGGCGGCCTCGGCCTGCTCCCGGGCGGCCGCCCGCTGCCTGAGTTCCTCGAGCATGATCCGCTTTCGTGACACCACCAGCCAGCGGACGGCCAGGGCATGAAGCATCACGGCAAAGATCACCAGCCAGATCGAGCGATGAAAACAGATCGAAAGCTGCGTGGCCGAGTAGCTGTAGCCGTAGGCCATCAGTCCGGCCAAGGCGATCGGCATGGCCACGACCAGGGGCCTCCAGATCCACGACAGCCGCGCCGCCTTGCTGCCGACGAGGCCCGAGGTGAGCGCGGTCGCGATTCCAAGCCGCGGGTGGGCGAGCCGGCCCAGAATCACGGCCATCACGAGCATGAGCAGGATGAACGCCAGCCGAGCCGTGGCGGTCAGGGATTCGAGCGTGGCGCTTTCGAAATCGACCAGCCGCCACAGGAAAACGAGCGGCACGGTGAAGAGCGCGACCCGTCGCGTGGCCTGTCGCAGCGGAGTGATCACCCCCTCGGACCAGGAGAAATGCGCAGCAGCGATGCCATGGGGTCGGATCAACTGGCGGAGGAATTCCAGCGGCAGAACGAGCATGGCCACCGTGCCGACCGCGTCGCCGATGGCCATGGTGAGCGAGGTCGGGTCGCTGGAGCTGGTGAGCAGCCACGACAGAATCCACAAGCCGAGCCACGCCGGCACCGCCGCCAGCGCCGTGAAACCAGCCGCCTCGAGCGTGGGCTCCATCCGCAGTGCCCCGCGGCCGCTGGCCGATCCTCCAAGCCGCACAATCTGTTTCACGAAGAGGCCGTGCAAAACGATCAGCGCGATCACACCGGCGAGCCCCAGGATCGTGAGGATCGGCCGGGCGGCAACCGCCTTGAAAATCGCGGTGGCGACCTGCCGGAGAGTCTGCCACTGCAGCAGCCGCCACATGCCCTTGCCGGCATTCTGCAGGTCGTCGGCCCCGAGGCTCGTGTCGCTGCGGACCCAGAGGAGATGCTTGTTGATGAGGCCGCGAAACGATTTCACCTGAGCGCGGAGCGTGTCTTGTTGCACGCCCAGTGGGATCAGCGTCTCCACCAGAAACGTTTCGGCATCCCGCTCCATCGTTTCGAGCAGATCCCGTTCGACCGTGTCGACCGCCGCCTCGGGCTCCCGGCCGTCGGCCCGCACGGTGGGGCGAGGCAGGTCGTTGAGCCGTCCGTTGATGCGCGCGAGCACCTCCTGCGTGTCTTCGACGAGTCGCGACTGCTCGGCGCCGTGGGCGGCGAGTTCATGATCGGCCGGCAGCCGGCCGCGGGTGCGCTTGAGCAGGTAGCCCACCGAGCGGCTCAGCCCGCCCCCGGTGGCGAGATCACCTTCCACCAGCCCCTCGGTCTCCGAGAATTCCGCCTGCATGGCCGTCGCCCGCTCACGGGTGTCGACGAGTTCGCCCACCTGCTGTTGGCACTTCTTGGCGAGCGCCGGCCAGCGTTCGAGCAGATCGCTGGTCACCTGGGCCTGCTGCTGGCGGCTCTCCGGGGCGGCCGCCAAGGCCGTGCGAAACTCGTCGATCCGGGTTTGGATGACGTCCTGCTTCTTGCGGGAACTCAGCTGCGAGAGTTTCTCGACGGCCTCGGTCGCCAGGGCGATGCGGCGTTGGAGCTGTTCTTCCTCCAGCGGGAGCACAGGCGACTCGAGTTCGTAGGTCTTGAGCTTTTGCCGGGCGACGTCGAGCTCGAGCTGGGCGGCAACGCGGGCCGCCTGATGGGCGGTCTGGATCGCCGTGGCCAAGGCAGGATCGACACCGTCGTCGGCAGCCGGCGGTGTCTTCAATTTCTCGGCCTTCACCTCCAGTTCGGCAATCGTCTGTGGGAGTGTCTTCGATTCCTTGCGCTGCTCGGCGATCCGGCTCTGCAGGTCGGCAAGTTGGCGGGTGGCCGTGTCGAGAGCGGCCTTGGCTTCCTTGCGGGCGGCATCGACGCTCGCGAGGCCGAGATTGACCGGCTTGCCCGCCGCGGCCTCGGCGGCTGCCTTTCGCGCGGCGGCCGAATCGGCGGCCTTTTTCAGGGCGGCCAACTGCTCACGGGCGGCTGCCGCCAGCTTGAGCGATCCTTGGGCCTCACCGTAAGACTGCTTGAGCTTGGCCCGCACCTCGTCGCCGAGCGACTCATCGGCCGCGATCGCCTCCAGGCGGCTCCGGATCTCCTCGGCGGAAGGAGCGGCCGGTTCGGCGGCGGGCGCTGCCGGCGTGTCGGCAGCCGGTTTCGGCTCGTCGGCAGTCGCCGGGTGCCAGTGAGAAACCGCGATCAGGAGCGAGAAGGCGAGGGCAATCGTGGTGCGGAGCATCCGCATCAGAATACGGGCGGTTCCCGAAGAATTCACCACCAAGAGCTTGGTGGCAAAAAGCACCGGGCGCGAGCCTGGTGGCTGGAGCAGCGCTGGATCGACCGCAGCCCGCCGGCTTGCGCCTGGCGGCTTATTGTGGGGCTCTACGCTCGCCGACAAAAAGTACGGGGCGCGAGTGGCACTCAAAAAGCACCGGGCGCGAGCCTGGTGGCTGGAGCAGCGCCTCCGCGAAGCCGCCAGTTCAGCGCATGCAGAGGCCCCCGAGCGATCGCCCGGGGGCCTCAAGCTGCAACACAATTCTTACATTCACTCGGGCAGAATCACGGCGTCGATTACGTGGATCACACCGTTGCTCGCCTTGATGTCGGTCTTCACGACGTTCGACATGCCCTTGCCGGTGCCGACCTTCACGCCACCGTCGGTGGAGATTTTGACCGCCTTGCCGCCGGCCGTCTTGGCTTCCTTGAGTTTCACGACGTCGGCTGCGTAGACCTCACCCGGCACCACATGCAGGAGGAGCACTTCCTTCAGCTTCCCTTTGTTTTCGGGCTTCAGGAGAGTTTCGACCGTGCCAGCCGGGAGTTTGGCGAAGGCCTCGTCGGTGGGAGCAAACACGGTGAAAGGGCCGTCGCCCTTGAGGGTGGCGACGAGTTCGGCGGCGCCGAGGGCGGCGGCGAGCGTCTTGAAGGTGCCGGCACCCACGGCCGTGTCGACGATGTCCTTGGGAGCGTCGGCAAGGGCCACTTCGCGAACCGGGTGAGAAGAGATCACCCGCTCGCTGATGATCGTTTCATGAACGGGCGTGCCGTGCCGCATCACGGTACGAGACTTTTGCTGATTGCAAGGGGCTGCCGAAGCGACCGAGGCAGACACGAAGCCACAGAGAGCAAACAGGCCGAGAAGCATGGGGACTTTCATAATCAGTCTCCAGAAGAGAGTTGGTAAGAAGCGAGACACGTCCCTGGAACGGTAGACATGAGCCCTATAAAGGCAAGGGGGCATGTAGGACAGGCTTCAGCCTGTCCTACTTTGTTGCTTTGCGACAGGTTGAAGCCTGCCCTCCTTTCCACAACGCCGCGCCGATTGCGAGCGTGGCCACCGTGCCCACGAGATTTCGCGGGTCGTGGAGCGACATCAGCACGATCAACACCAGCGTGGCCGCCACGTAGATCGCCGCCGCAGCCGCAACCGGCAATGAAAGCGGCGGCATCTCCGCGGCGTCCCGCCCGGGCAGCCAGAGCGTGGCCACGGCCAAGGCCGAAAAGAGCGAGAGCGTGACCCCCAAAAAACCGAGCAATTCGCGAATCGAGCCGCTGTGTACGAGCACGAGGGCCACCGCCATCTGCAAGAGCACCGCGCGGCCCAGGCCGCGGCTCCCGGCGAAAAACCGGGGAAACACGCCGTCATCGGCCATGCGGGCATAGACCCGCGGGCCGGCCATCATCATCCCCGCCACCGACGACAGCGTGGCCAGCGTGATCACGCCCCGCATCCACGTCTCGAGCAAGGGGCCGCCGAGTTCGGCCGCCGCAATCGCCGCCACGTCGGCCTGCCCGGCGATCGCTTCCAGCGGCCCGGCCCGCAAAAAGAGGTCGTTGAGGAGCAGGTAGGCCAGTGTGGTGATCAGCGTGCCGATCAGCAACGCCTGTGGCACGGTCCGCCGCGGCTCCCGGGCCTCCGACGCGATGTAGACCGCCTGATTGAAGCCGGCATAGCTGAATGAAATCCACATCACCGTGCTGGCGAAGCTGCCGAGCGAAAACGGGGCCGCCGCGGTCGGCTCGGCCGCCCGGCCGCCGAGGGCCGCATAGCCGACCACCACAAAGCCGGCGATCGCGATCATCTTGATGAGCGTCACCAGATTGGTGAACGCCGCCGCCGCCGGCGCGGAGAGAGCGTGCGCCAGCCCGCAGCCGATCACGATGCCGCTGGCCAGCGCCCGTGGTGGCACCGATGCCGGCAGGCCGAGCAGGGGCGCGGCGTAGTTTTCGCAGGCCAGCGCCGCCAGCGCGATGCTGCCGCTGAAGCCGGCCGTGAGCGATACCCAGCCGGCGAGAAATCCGGCGAAGGGGTGAAGCCGGCGGGCGAGGTAGAGATACTCGCCCCCCGAGACCGGAATCGCCGCGGCGAGCGCCGCGTAGCCGATCGCGCCGCAGACCGCGATCGCCCCGGCCACGGCCCAGGCGGCGAGCACAAGGCCCGGCGAGCCGACTGCCTCGACGGCGAAGCCCGAGGTGGTGAAGACGCCCGAGCCGATCATGCCGGCCACGACGAGCGCCACGAGCGTGGGGAGGCCGTAGCCGCGCGGCTCGGAGTCTGAGCCGGCGGAGCCGTTCATGATCCCGTGGCCTTGGCCGCGTTCAGCGGCTTCCGAAACCGGAGGAGGTAGTTTTCCTCAAACTCGGGCACCGCCACCTCCTCGATGAATTCGAAGCCGGCCGCCTCGATCTCCCCGCGAACGGTCGCCTTGTCGGCCCGCACGTGCTCCAGCAGCCACTCCCGCGACACCCCCGGAATGCGGTCGAAGTCGACGACCACAAACTCACCGCCCGGCACGAGCGCCGCGAGGATCGAGGCCAGCATCGCCTCGTAGTGCTCGAAGTGGTGGTAGGCGTCGCAGGCGAAGGCATGGCTGACCGAGCCGGGGGCCAGCCGCGTCGAGTCGGCGGTCGAGAGCACGACCGCCACGTTGCCGAGCTTCTCAGTCTTGATGCGGTTTTCGATGAACTCGATCAGCTTGGGCGAGATGTCGACGGCGTAGACGCGGCCGGCGGCGCCGACCCGCTCTGAGAACGGGGCCAGATAGAGGCCTGTGCCGCTGCCGATGTCGGCGATGCGGTCACCGGGTTCGAGGTCGAGCGCGGCGAGGATCGATGTGCGGGCGGCGAATACCTCCCGGCTCTCCACCTCGAACCGGGCGAGCCACTTTTCGGGGTCGAGGTCGGGGTCGAGAAAGTCGCGGTTGATGTCGGCGGGGGTTTGCGTGGCAGGCGGGGTGGCGGGCGCCGCCGGGGGCGCGGCGGCAGCGGCCGGAGCGAGGAGGAGGCAGAGCAGAAGGAGAAGCAGATGCATGGTGATACCTCAGCTACCAGACTTTCCGCAGCGCGGGACGTCATCGCGATTCTGCTGCAAGGCTTTGTTCGCCCTGCCTGGTTTTATGTCGAGTGTGAGGAACGAGCTTCTTCACTACCCTCGAAGACCGCCAACTCCTCGTTGAGCCTCGCAATCAGCTTTCGGATTCCCGCCTTTGTGAATCCATTCTCGCCGATGGGATGTTCTCGCTGCAGTCGCTCAAGCCGCTCCTGCAGTTCGCGCAACTCTGACTGAGCCTTTTCATACTCGACTTCTGTGGCAATCACAGCCCTATCTCCACAAGGCCTTTTCGCCTACCGTCGGCTTCCCGCGTCCGACTCCAAAATTGTACCCAGTCGTCCCAGTCCCGCTGATTCGCGGCCGCGTAGATCTCTTCAGGCTGGCGAGAGAGGAGCATCATTTCAGGCTCCAAAGCCTCGGCATCGCCACGAGATATTCGCGTCGAGAAGTCGTCTTCGAGCCAAACGACGGCATCGACATCCTGAGGTTCCGGGATCGCGGTCACAAAGCTGCCATCAACGAGCAGTCGCTTTGCAGCCACCGTACGGCACAGCGTGATCCAGCGCCGAAGCCTCAAAGCGAGACGCCGCCGTCGGGCAGTTGCCGAGCCAAAGCGAAACGTCACCTCGGCCTCGGTGGCGAGGTGAAGACCCTCGGGTAATCGCCCGTCGTCGCGGAAGTCTGGAATCGCCACAGGAGGAGGTTTCCTGATTCACCTTTGGGCAGACCAGTTATACATGCCCGCTCGCTTCCGATCACAAAGTCGCCGGCGGGCTGCGCCGGGTGTTGGCGTTGCTGCAGGCCACCAGGCTGGCGCCCGGTGCTTTGTGGGTTGGGCGCGAGCCTCTTTCCACAAAGCCGCCGGCGCGAGCCGGCGGGCTGCGCCGGGTGTTGGCGCCGCTGCAGGCCACCAGGCTGGCGCCCGGTGCTTTGTGGTGGAGGCGTAAGCGTTTCCTACACCAGCGACGCTATTTGAAGAGCGACTGAAATCGTTGCAGCGAGACCGGAAGGATCGTCGGCTTCGGGGCGGGTGGCATCGGTGTCGCCTTTGCCTTCATGTCGCCGGAGTAGGCCGCAAGGGCGTCGGGGGTGAGACTGCTCCAGACCCGCTCCTGGTAAATCGCCAGTGCGTGGAGTGCATGGCTCATCGGGCCGATCTTCCATTTCTTCTCGGGCTCCTTCTCCAGAATTCCAGCGAGAAACGCCACCGCCTTCACCGTCTTCGGGTGGTAGAGCACCTGCTGGTCGCTCGTGGAAACGAGAAACTCGAGCATGTGGCCAGTCGTTCGCAGCTTGCGTTCCACGTCCGAGCCGTCTTCGGGCTTCTCAAACCAGGCGGTGCTGAAGCTGCCGTCACGGTTTTGCAACTCGCCAAACATCTTCTGCTGATGGAGCCGGTAGAACCGGTTGGCCTGCAGATAGACCCCGTCGAGAACGCCAGTCGCCTCCCGCCGTTGCTGGCAGGCGTAGCCGAGGCCGAAGAGGCGGTGCGTGCCGCCGCATGGTGCGCCGTGGATCGGCTGGGCGAGTTCCTCCTCCACGAGCTTGGTGAGCGACCATTTCGTGCCATCGGAGCTTTTCCAGGTGGCGTCGGTGGGGAGGTAGTGGGACATCGCGATCAGGGCGAACGTGAGCTCGGTCTTTTCGCGGCAGGCCAGCTTCTCGCTCTCGATGAGATGCGACAGCATGAATCGCTTGCCGTCGAGTTTGATCGGCGTCGATTTCGGCAGCCGGGACTGGGCCATGATCGCGAGGTATTGCGACGAGTGGCCCTGCATTCCCTTGCCTTGGAGGGCGACGAGCTTGCCGCGATTGGTCGCCACCATCACCTGCCCGTTGCAGCGGCCGCCGCGGTTGAGCCATTCAAACGACGTTACGAGGTCGCCGCCGGCATTGCCGTGGCGGATCGTGGCTCCCGCGCCCCAGGTGAGCGACCAGTGCATCACCTCCCATGGGGTGTGGTCGAGCGTGTTGAGCGGCCGGCGGCGGTAGGTGGCCAGCACCCGCGCAATATGGTGGCGGAGGGCGTCGATTTCGGTGCTCGAAGGGGGCAGGGCGGCGGTGGCCGTGGTAGCGTCGAGCGAGAGGTCGGGAGGAAGCGGGGCGATGGGGATGTCGGGGGCGTCGGTGGCGCGGGCGGGTGGACATGCGACAGTGGCGAGCACGAGCAGGTAGAGCAGGACGCGGAGCGGATGGTTCATGGTTGTGGCGTAGGATTGAGCATGCGAATGCGTGCGGTTTGGCAGGCTGAAGCCTGCCTCACATGTGTCGACATGGGGCTGGCGAGGGGCGTATGAAACCCGCTGTCGCCTGTCTCTGGGAACGCCGCTTGGGTCGCTCGCCCCCGGTCGCCCGGCTGCATGACCGGCAGGGTTTACGCCGTCGCCGCAGCTTCGCGGCCGGCCCGGCCATATCGCTTGATAAACCGCGACTCGGCCTCGGCGTCGCCGATCAACACGAGGTCGCTGTCGGCGGGGAGCGGCTGGAGGGCGTCGGGGTTGCAGTCGAAGTGGTCGTGGGTGCCGATGGCAATCACGCTGCAGCCGGTGGCCGCCCGGATGTCGGTGTTCGCCAGACACCTGCCCTCGAGTTCCCGTGGCGTGTCGATTCGAAAGATATGCAACCCCTCGGCCAGCAGGAGCACGTCCACCCGCTTGAGCAGGTTGTAGATCGCCGTCGCGCCGGTCGTGGCGTAAGACATCACAAAGTCGGCCCCGGCCCGATGCAGTGTGGAGAGATTCCGCTCGCGGTTGGAGCGGGAGAGAATCTGTACGTCGGGACGCAAACGACGGCAGTAGAGCGTGAGATACACATTCATGTCGTCGTCGTGGGTGGTGACCACGATCGCCGCACACTCCTGGATCCCCGCCTGCGTGAGCACGCTCAGTTCGGCGGCGTCGCCGATCACCGCCCGCGCGGGATCCCGCACCCGTGCCGCGTCCTTTTCCACGATTCGGTAGTCGCGGCCTTCGGCGGCCAGCGCCGCCGCCGTCGCCCGGCCCACGCGTCCGCCGCCGATAATAATGGCGTGGCCGGCCGGGGCATCGGCAATCGCGAAGCGGGCGTCGTAGCGGGCGAGTTGGTCGCGGGAGCCGGCGAGCACCAGCACGCTCGTGGCATCGATGCGAATGCCGGCGGCCGCCATGTCGAAGTGGCCGCGATGCCACAGACCCACGGCGTTGAGCCCCACCTCCTCCCGCAGCCTGGCTTCGGCGAGCGTCTTGCCGATCAACTCAGGGCCCGCGACCGCCTCCGCGATCAGGAGATCGTCAAAGTCACCGACAACGCGGGCCCGGCCGTCGCGGCCGGCGATCCGGCGGGCCATCGCCTCACCGAGCATGCGGGCCAGTTGCAGCACCCGCGAGCAGCCGGCCATCGTCAGGATATCGACGGCCGCATCGGCGGAGGCCGTGGCCACGATCGGCACCTCAGGTGCGGTTTCACGAACGGTGAACGTGACGTTGGTGTTGGTGGTGTCGGGGCGGGTGGTGGCCACGAGCGCGGCCTGATCGGCGCGGGCCTTGCTCCACGTTTGGGGATCATCGAGTGGCCCGGCCATCACGCGGTAGCCGGTGTCGATGAGGGGCCCGGCCTCGGCCACATCGTTGGCCACGATCCAGGCCTCGATGCCGGATGAGTCGAGCATTGCCAGGAGCGACTCCTCGATTCCGCCGAGCCGGGTGAGGAGCACGTGGCCGCGGGTGGTGGCGGGGAGGCTGCGGGGCGTCTGGGCCGCCTCCTGCGCGTCCATCCAGGGCATGAAGAAAAACTGGATGAACGTGAACGGCAGGATCACGACGAGAAAGACCGTGCCGGTGAGGAGCACCACGATCGTGAAGAGCCGGCCGGCGTCCGACGCAAACGTGATATCGCCGAAGCCGAGGGTCGACATCGTGACAAACGTCCAATAGACGGCAGTCACCCAGGAATGACTCTGCCCCTCGCGGGCCATCAGCCAGTGAAACATCACGCTGAAGAGGGCGAGGAGGGCGACGAAGAGGGCCGTCAGCCAGCCGAGCAGTTTGAGATTCCGCCGCTGCCGCCGCGTGCGGATCGAGGAGGCGAGGATGCCGACGATGGAACGCATGACAGAATCCCTGAGCGCCGACAGGTTCGACTGGGAGGTCGCTGGTGTCAAGCGGCGAGGCCGATTGCTATGCTGCCTGCCGCAGTTCGGCCGGGCTGTGTTCGTCCACGGCAACGGCGATCGTCGGTGTCGAGACACTCGACTGCAGGCCGATCAGGCGGGCGACAAACACCGCCATATAAAACTGCCCCGCCACCGCCTCAAGCCAGACAAGCCAGCGGGCGAGTGCCGACACCGGCACGATATCGCCATAGCCGACGGTGGTGAGGGTGACGAACGAGTAGTAGGTGAAGAGCCCCAGCGACGCGAAGGGATCGGCGGCGGCATCGATCTGGTAGCGGGCGTAGTCGACCATAAACGATCCGGGCGCCAGCCGTTCGATGAGCTGATAGACATTCGCCCAGCAGAGGCCGAGCAGGACAAACACGCACAGGGCCCCGAAGATGAGATCGAACACGATCCGCTCCGCCGCCAACACATCGACGAGGATCAGCAGGCCCACCGTGATGATCGGAATGATGAAGCTCGCCGCCCGGGCCACCGCCCACAGGGGATAGTGCTCCTCGGGGATCTCTCCAAGCGACAACACGACTCCCGCGGTGATCAGGCTGGGGATCATGAGTGGAATCCCGACCCAGAGCATCCGGCGGCCGCCGATCAACACCGCCGCGGCGACAAACAGCGACTGCTCGGCCAGCATGGCGAGGATGTCGGCCTGCGGATGGCCTTCCGTGATGACCGAGAGCGCCGGGAGCAGCATGAGGTGCAGCAGCAGGAGCGCGTAGCGGCCAAAGAGTTGGCACCGCGGCAGGCTGCGAAGCTGATCGAGAAGCGACGGCATGGTGGGAACGTAGCGGGCCAGCCACCGGAAGTGCGAGAGGGAAAAAAGCGTCAAAAAGCTCTTCGGCGGTAGGCCTGGCAAACTGGGGGGCGTGGCTCGGCGTGCCGTTTTGGCAGACCTCGCGGCGTGTAAAGGGCTTGCTTTTTCTGGCTAGGGACAGGGCGTGAAGCTTGGCGATACGCAACCCAATATGTATACTCTTGTATCGTTCCAAGAGGGAGGTTTCATCATGCATCGGTTGGTCGTCGATAAGGCAATGAGCCGGGAACTCGCGCAATCAACTTCGCTCACCGAGGTTTGCGATACCGATGGCAAGGTCATCGGTATTTTTTGCCCCAAGCAGATTCCTCAGGATTTGCTTGATGGCAACGATGTGCCTGTTGATGAACTCATCGCGCAGGGGAAATTGCGAGGAGGCCGACTGCTGGCCGATGTGATCGCTGACCTCGAGCAGCGGTCGTAGTTCATGCGGTATACGGTGATCTGCCATCCTGCCGCTGAGGAACAGTTGGGAGCGGCGTTTATGGCCGCCGCAGATCGGCCGCGAGTGACGGCAGCCGCGCGGGCGATCGACGAGATTCTCCGTACGGCACCGGTGGCTTTTGGAGAGTCGCGAGATGGTGAACTCCGCGTCGGGTTTGAGCCGCCGCTAGCCGTCTGGTACACGGTGACCGATTCGGATCGCACAGTGGTGATTGTGCGGTTTCGCCTGCGGACGTGAGCATGTCGCTGACTCGCCGCCGCCTTCATGTCACCGGCACCGTGCAGGGGGTGGGGTTTCGCCCGTTTGTGTGGCGGCTCGCGCAGCGGCACCGGCTGGCCGGCTTTGTCCGTAACGGGCTCGATGGCGTGGTGATCGAGGTGCAGGGGGCTTCTGGAGCTGTTGAAGCCTTTGCGGCGGGCCTGCGCGAGGAGCCGCCGCCGCTGGCCGACGTCGTGCAGATCGACGTCGAGGAGCGGCCGATCGATCATGCCCGGGCCGATACGTTTGACATCCTCGAGTCCGACGCTGCGGGACCGATCGGCTCCGCCGCCATTCCGGCATCAGGCGTTGCTGCTGTGGTGCCTGCCGACATCGCCACCTGCCCGGCCTGCCTCGCAGAACTTGGCGATCCCGCAAACCGCCGCTCTCGATATCCCTTCATCAACTGCACCGACTGCGGCCCCCGGTACACGATCATCCGCAGTCTCCCCTACGATCGGCCGCAGACGACGATGGCGGCATTTCCGATGTGCGCGGCATGCGCCGCCGAATATGCCGACCCCGCCGACCGCCGCTTTCATGCCCAGCCCAATGCCTGCCCCGCCTGCGGGCCGACGGTCTGGTGGACGAGCAAGGATGACCCCGGCGACATCGCGACCGCACGACCCCGCGACGGGTGCCGCGGGGAGGCCGCGATCGAAGCGGCCCGCAGCCGATTGCTCGCCGGCGACGTGCTGGCCGTGAAGAGCCTCGGAGGGTTTCACCTCGTGTGCGACGCTACGAGCGACACAGCCGTGGGCCGGCTGCGAGACCGCAAGCAGCGGGTCGCCAAACCGCTCGCGGTGATGGTGGCCAGTATCGACGCCGCCCGGCGGTGCGCCGACGTGAGCGAGCAGGAGCGTCTCCTGCTCGAGAGCCCTGCGCGGCCGATCGTGCTGGTGCGGAAGAAGGATTGCGGCGGCGGACTCGCGGCGGGCATCGCCCCCGGCAACGAATTTCTCGGTCTCATGCTCCCGGCGCTGCCGCTGCAGCATCTGCTCTGCGAAAACATGCCGCCGCTCGTGATGACATCGGGCAATCTTGCCGAGGAGCCGATCGCGTACGACAACGCCGCCGCGGCGGCCCGCCTGGCCGGCATCGCCGACGGCTTCATGATGCACGATCGCGACATCGAGACACCCTGCGACGACTCGGTGATCCGCTGCGTGGCCGGCCTGCCGCTGCCGATCCGCCGCAGCCGCGGTTTTGCCCCGCTGCCGATCCGCCTCGGCCGGTCGGGGCCGGCGGTGCTCGCCGTGGGCGGCGAACTCAAGGCGACGCTCTGTGTGACGCGCGACGACCAAGCAATCATCAGCCAGCACATCGGCGACATGGGCAACCTGGAAACGTTCCACGCGCTCGAGCGGGCGGCAGAGCGCCTCGTGCGGCTCTTTGGCATCAGCCCCGCCGCGGTCGCCTGCGACATGCATCCCGGCTATATCTCGACCGCCTGGGCGCGGCGATGGGCGGCCGACCGTGGGATCCCGCTCGTGCCGGTGCAGCACCACGAGGCTCATGTGGCGGCGCTGCTGGCCGACCAGGGGGCCGTCGAGATGCCCGTCATCGGCGTCTGCTTCGACGGCACGGGCTACGGCCGCGACGGCACGATCTGGGGGGGCGAAGTGTTTCTTGCTCCGCAGGGGACCGCGACCCCGTTGGTGCGGGCGGCGCATCTGGAGCCGTTTGCCCTGCCGGGTGGCGATGCGGCGATCCGTCATCCCTGGCGAGTGGCATTGGCTCTGTTGCACGCAGCCGGCCGTGAATGGGATCCGCGGCTGGCACCCGTGCAGGCGGCGTCGCCCGAGGCCGTGCGGGTGCTCCGGCAGCAGCTGGAGCAGGGGATCAACTGCGTTGCCACCACGAGCGTCGGACGGCTCTTTGATGCCGTGGCGGCGCTCGCCGGTGTGAAACAGTCGATCGGCTACGAGGCCGAGGCCGCGATGAATCTCGAGGCGCTGGCGGCTGAAGCCGGTGATGCGACCACATCGTATGCGCTGCCTGTGCTTCCCGGAGAGCCGCTGCGGATCGACTGGCGGCCGGCCGTCGTCCGAATCGTCGAGGATGTGCAGGCCGGCGTTGATTCGGCCGTCGTCGCCGCCCGCTTTCATGCGGGTGTGGCCACGGCCATCGTCGATGTTTGCACGCGGCTCCGCAGCACCACGGGCATCACCACCGTCGGCCTCACGGGCGGTGTCTTCCAAAACGTGCTGCTCGTGAAGCTTGCCGTCGAAGCGCTGCGGGCCGCGGCGTTCGATGTGCTCGTGCACGAGCGTGTGCCCCCCAACGACGGCGGCCTCGCCCTCGGCCAGGCGGTGATGTGTAGGGAAGGAGGGAGCAAACTCAGTTAAACCGGAGCGTCTATTGCGTATACAAGAACGGGTAGGCTCGGGGGTCGGCGAACGCTCGAGGAGCGTTGGGCGTATCCTCGC
>CAYZFV010000008.1:0-6198 GCA_964477765.1 uncultured Candidatus Kuenenia sp. | reverse complement strand
CGCCGACGGCGCAACAAAAAGCACCGGGCGCGAGCCCGGTGGCATGCGGCAACCCAAACCGGAGCGCAGGCCCGCCGGCTCCCGCCGGCGGCTTGGTGGGGAAACCACCTGTGCCGGTTGCAGGGGTCCGGCCGGCTCTCCACCATTCGCTGGCCGGCCGGCGCGAGCTTGGTCGATCCACTTCATCAGGACGCCGTGGCCGGTTTCCTCCCGTGGATCTTTCCTATGCAGCGGTTTCTTCTTGCGTCGGTGCGCGGCACCGGACGGCTGGCCACTTTTCATGCGCTGGCCGCCCTCCTCGGTTGCTGCGTGATCATCGTGACGAGCGGCTCCGCCCACGCGATCGAAATGTTTACCTTCTATGGCGACGGCAGCCGCGTCGGTCTGCCCAGCCTCGAAGTGCCGATCGAAGCCTATCCCGGCATTCCGCTCCGCAGCGACCGGCTTCGCGCCCGCCGCCGCGCGCAGCGCAACCCGGGCACACCCGTGCGGGTGGGGCCACCGGGCGGGATCACAATTCGGGCGCTGCCGGAAGGCCAGCCTGTGCCGGCCCCCCGAGGCGAGTAGATCACCTGCTCGGGTGACGGCGAAACGGCGCGGCAGGCGTCTCCAGCCGCAAATTGTGGTACCCTCCCGCGACAGCGGGCTGCGGTGAATAGGCCCGCGTTTCCGGTGAGACGACGTCGATGCTCGGGGCGGTGTTTGAACGCGAAGTGCGGACGGTGCCGCGGAATCGTGGCTTGGCCATCGCGCGGGCCGTGTATGCCGGGGCCCTGCTGGCGATCATCGCCACCTGCTGGCTGGTGATCACCGGCACGCAGTCGATCACCACCGCCGGCGATACCGCCCGCTTCGGGGCCACGCTCCTGCGGATTCTCGCGCCGCTGCAGCTCGCCTTGGCGATGCTGGCCGCCGCCATGACCAGCGCCGTCGCGGTGAGCGCCGAGAAGGATCGCCGCACGCTCGAACTGCTCCTCGTGAGCCGGCTCACCGATTCCCAGCTCGTGTTCGGCAAGCTCGCCGGCAGCCTCGTGCGGGTCTTGCTGCTCGTGCTCTCGGCCGTGCCGATGTTTGCGTTGGCGGGACTCTTTGGCGGCGTCACGCCTGAACAGCTGGCCCGCGTCTTTGTGGTCACGGTCGCCACGTCGCTGGCCGCGGCCAGCGTTGCGACCACGGTGGCCTTCTGGAAAGACACCACCTTCCAGACGCTCGCCATCACCGCCTTCGCGCTGGTCGCCTGGATCGCCGCCGGTGAGATCACCGCCGCGACGGGAGGCGTCGCCGCGGCCGCCGCCGTGTCGCCTCCCCGCGCGCTCTTCGCCGCGCTCGGCCCCCACGGCGCGCAGACCTACCTCCCCTTTCTCGCCACGGCCGCGGGCGTGATCCTGGTCGCCAACCTGATCGGGGTCTCGCAGGTGCGGCGGTGGAATGTCGCCGTGGGCCGCCGCCGCGAGCAGCCGGAGACGGCCCAGGCCTTGGCCACCCGCGGCGAATCGCGGCTGGTGTGGGAAAACCCGATCCTGTGGCGGGAAATCTGCACGAAGGCCTACGGCCGGCGGATTGTATTCGTGCGGATCGCCTGGTTTTTGTTGTTTGCCGCCGCGGTGGCGGGAATCGTGACCGAGGCCCGCAGCCCGCAGCCCGATCGGCTGGCGGTGGCGATCGCCGTGATCCCGATGGCGTTGGCCAGCCTGCTGGCGGTGACGGCGCTGGCGGTGACGAGCATCACCACCGAACGGGATCGCGGTGCCTTCGATGTGCTCCTCGTGACCGATCTGGAGCCGAAGGAGTTTGTGTGGGGCAAGCTGGTGGGCGTGCTCGTGGTGGCCCGCGAGATCGTGCTCCTGCCGCTGCTCCTCTGCGGGGCGCTCGTCGTCTCCGGGATCGCCTCGCTGGAAAACGGCATCTACCTCGCCCTCGGCATGGCGGTGCTGCTCTTCTTCTCCGCCGTGCTCGGACTGCATGTCGGCCTCTCCTACCCCGCCTCGCGGCGGGCGATCGCGGTGGCCCTCGGCACGGTGGCCTTTCTCTTCATCGGTGTGGCGACGGCGATGCGGATCATGGTGGCCTTCGGATCGAGCTTCGAGCTGCAGCTCGCCCCGTTCCTGGCGGTGATCGTGGGGGGCGCGGTGGGGCTGTATGCGGCGCTCTCGGCCCGCAATCCCTCGCCGGCGATCGGCTGGGCCTCGGCGCTCCTGCCGGCCCTGACGTTTGTCGGCATCACCAGCTTTCTGCAGGGCAACTCGCTCCAGGTGCTGCTGGTGGCGCTGGTCGCCTACGGCTTTGCGACGGTGGCCCTGCTCGTGCCGGCCATCGGGGCGTTTGATCTGCTCACCGGACGCTCGACGTCGTGATGCCCGCCGTCGTGGAAAGCGCGGCGATTCGTTCCGCGGTCTGTGGGGAGGCATCGCCCTTGTCGCGGGCCCGTCGATAACTGGCCAACGCGTCGTCGGGGCGGCCGAGCGCCTCCTGCGCCAGCCCCTCCAGGGCGAGCACCTCCGCCGGCACCTGATTGGGCCCGTAGGTTTCTCCGAGGATGGCGAGCGTCGCCAGCGCCCGCTGCGGCTTGTCGAGCATCCGATACACCTCGGCCGTGTCGAGCAACACCTCGCGATCGTCGGGAGCCACCGCCAAGGCGCGATGAAAATCGGCCAGGGCATCGGCCGGACGGCCGCGGGCCAAGGCCACCTCGCCGTGAAGCTGCCAGGCCCCCGCCGACTGCGGCGCGGAGCGGATCGCGTCATCCGACAGCCGGTCGGCATCATCGAGGAGCCCCAACTCCATATACATCTTCCCGCCCTGCAGACAGAGCCCGACATCGCCCGGCGCCAGTTCGAGCGCCTTGGCGATCTGGGCCACCGCCTCCACTTTCGAGCCCCGCTTCCAGAGCACGTCGGCATAGTGCTGCCGGGCGTCGATGTCGGTGGGACAGCTGTTGACGGCCCGCTCGAGGAGTGTCTCGGCCCGCGCGAGATCCTGCTCGTCGGCCGCGCACAGCCCCTGGTTACAGAGGCGGCGGGCGGCGGCCAACTCCTCCGGCACCGGATCACGCCGCGGCACCAGCCGACAGCCGGCGGCCGGCGTCACGATGCCGACGACGGCCAGGCAGAGCAGCGCCGACAGCAGAGAGGCCGCAGGGCGATCGGCATTCAGGTTGGCAGGCTGGCTCACGCGCGCAAAACTCCCCGCGGGGCGGCAGACTGTAGAGCCGCCGGCCCCACGGCTCAACGGCCAGTTGCCGCCTCGTCTGCGTGGCCTGAACTGCCTGGATGCGCTGTCTTACCAGCACCATGCCGGCCGCGGTGAACCGACCTTGCCGCCGTCCGGTGCCGCCCCTTACTACCCCGTTGATGTGTCGTCCCACGCCCCCGCTCCGCCCACGTGCCCTGGCCGGTCTCTGGATCGGCGCCTGCCTCGTGCTGGGCTGTGATATCCACGACGAACCGGTGCGGCCGGCCGCCGCCACGACCGACCAGCTGCTCCGCGCCGACACGCCCCTCCTGGTCGACATGCTCAACCGTGATTCTGACGCCCCCGCCATCAAGCCCACGACCCTCGAATATGTCGACGGCTTCGACGCCGGCCTCAAGCGGGCCGCCACCGAGGGGAAGCCGCTCCTGGTGATCTGCCGGGCGGCATGGTGCCGCTGGAGCGCCGAGATGACCCAGGGCACGCTCGCCGATCCCCGCATCATCCGGCTGGCTTCCCGGTTTGTGTGCGTGATGATCGACGCCGATCGCCATGCCGAAACCTGTCGTTCCCTCGGGTTGACGGCCTTTCCGACCGTGATCGTGCTCACGAGCACCGGCTAGGAAAGGCTGCGGACGGTGGGCCGCCCAGCCACCGAAAAACTGGCCGACGCCCTCGAGGCGACGCTGCGACCCGGGCTGGCCGCCCGCCCCGGCCTGCCGCTCAAGTGACGGCCCGCAGCCGCCACGATCACTCGTTTGCGATAGCATACCGGCATGAGCAAGAAGAAGGATTACCACGCCTACCCCTGGTGGAGCCCCCGGTTTTGGCACGGCATGCCGCTGGAGGTGTGGCTGCCGCTGGTGGCCGAGCACAGAGCCCGGGCGTCGCTGTCGCGGTGGGGGCTGATGGCCACGATCACCACCGCCGCCGGCTTCAACTCGCTGGCCGAGCCACTCTGTCGGGCCCGCTTCTGCCGGCAGCTGCAGGAGGCGACGCCGACCGATCCCCTCTTCATTATCGGCCACTGGCGATCGGGCACCACGCTCATGCACGAGCTGCTCATGCTCGACGACCGCTACTTCTGCCCCACCACCTACCAGTGCTTCGCCCCGGGCCACTTCCTGCTCACCGAAGGCCTGATCACCTGCGCCCTGAGCTGGATCATGCCCGACAAGCGGCCGATGGACAACGTGTCGGCCGGCTGGCATCGCCCGCAGGAAGACGAGTTTGCCCTGGCCAACATGGGCGCGCCGTCGCCCTATCGCCGGATGGCCTTTCCCGTCACCTCGCCGGCGACCCCGGAAGCGCTCGACGTGTCGCGGCTGCCCCCGGACGAGCTGCGTCGTTGGCGGGACTCGCTGCAGACCTTCCTACGGATGCTGGCGGTGCGTGATCCGCGGCAGCCGGTGCTCAAGAGCCCGCCCCACACGGCTCGGATGGGCGTGCTCGCCGAGATGTTTCCGGGGGCCAGGTTTCTCCACGTCGTCCGCGATCCGTTCGTCGTCTTCCCCTCCACGCTGCGGCTCTGGCAGTCGCTCCACCATGTGCAGGCCCTGCAGGTCGATCCCGGCACCACGCTCAAAGACTACGTGTTCGCCGCCTTCGACGAGATGTATGCCGCCTTCGAGCGCGACCGCAGCCAGCTCGGTCCAGATCGCCTCCACGAGATTCGCTACGAAGATCTCGTGGCCGATCCGGTGGGCCGCATGCAGGAGGCCTACGATCGGCTGGGGCTCGGCGACTTTGCCCGGGTCCGCGACCGCTTCGAAGAGCAGGCCCGCTCGATGAAAGAGTACAAGACCAACACCTACCGCCACGACCCGCGGATCGTCGCCGAGATCGAGCGTCGCTGGCGGCCGTTCATCGATCGCTACGGCTATCAGGTGCCGGAGACGGCGCCGCCGTCAGCTGCCGCCGCGTCTTCTCCCGCATGAGCTTCACCTTGGGATCGGCCTGCAGGCTGCGGGCCTCGTCCTGAAACTCCTGCGGTGTCATGCGGATTCGCCGCTCAAACCGCCACCGGGCGGCAGCCCACTGCGCCGCCGCCACCAACGCTGCCGCGATGGAGAGCCCGAAGATCACCCGTTGCCCCCGCACGAGCAGCGGCAGTGGTTCGGAGACGAGGTCGATGCCACCGCCGGTCGCGCCACCGACCACCAGCGGGCCGATCGCCCACGCGGCTGCTGTGGCCACCACGGCCAGCGCCAAGGCATTCGCCCCGAGGGCGATGGCCGTCTGCGGCGAGAAGATGCGGCCCAGACCGGTGAGCGGATTGATGCGCTGCCCGGCCGGCAGGATTCGCGCCGGCCGCCAGGCGGCGCCGTCGAGCAGCAGCCGCACGAGCAGGCCCACGCCACCGCTCACGAGCACGACCGCCACGGTGGGCATCACGAGCCGCGCCGGAATCACCGCCGCGAGGTCGAGAGCGATCCCCCGCTCACGGCCGGCGGCGACGATCGAGGCTTCGAGCATCTCGCTGGCCGCCGGCAGCGTGGCCGCCGCCCAGGCCGGGCCCAGCGCCACCGCCGTCACGACCGCGGCGATCCAGGCGGGAAGCGTCGAGAGCGGCATCATCCCCTGCTGCCGCGCGGCCTCTCGGCGGCGTGGCGTGGCGGGAATCGTGCGTTGCGATTGATCCGACATGTTCGACAGGCTGAAGGTTGGTCCATTTGACAGGCCGAAACCTGTCCTACTTGATCACTCGTTCCACCGCGTCCCGCATGAGAAGGCTGCCGTTCCCGGCCCAGACATCCAGCCCACACCACAGGGCCGTCAGCAACACCACCGCCGCCAGCCCCTGCAGCAGCCCGGCCCCCGGGGCGAACGGCACCACCCGCAGGCAGATCGTGCTGGCCAGATGAAATGCCACCACCGCCGCCAGCGCCGGCAGCGCGAGGGCCAGCGCGATCCGCAGGGCCATGCCCGGCGCCGCGATCGCCACCGGCAGCAGCGTGTCGAGAAAGCCTTCGCCGCGGAGCACCATGCCGACCGGCACCGTGTGGAGGC
>CAYZFV010000007.1:0-7087 GCA_964477765.1 uncultured Candidatus Kuenenia sp. | reverse complement strand
GGACGAAATCCTCGGGGGCCCTCGACCCGCGGATCGCCAACTACCTCGCCGGCCACTTTCTGGGCGAGCCGCTCCGCGATTGGGATATTTCGCGTCCGGCCCCCTACTTCGGCTTCGAGATCCCCGACGCGCCGGGCCACTATTGGTATGTCTGGTTCGACGCGCCGATCGGCTATATCGCCGCCACGAAGGAATGGTGCGCGGCACACGGCGAGGCGTTGGCCGACTGGTGGCATCGCGGTGGCCGCAACGAACCGCCTGCCGAGATCCATCACTTCATCGGCAAAGACATCACCTATTTCCACACCCTCTTCTGGCCGGCGATGCTCGAGGCGGCCGGGCTCGTGCTCCCCACGAAGGTGCGGATCCACGGCTTTCCCACCGTCAACGGCCAGAAGATGTCGAAGAGCCGGGGCACCTTCCTGATGGCACGCACCTATCTCGACCATCTCGATCCGGCCGCCCTCCGCTACTACTATGCCGCGAAACTCTCCGGCGGAATCGACGACATCGATTTGAACCTCGAGGAGTTTGCGACGAAGGTCAACGCCGACCTTGTCGGCAAGGTGGTCAACCTCGCCAGCCGCACGGCCCGCTGGCTGGAATCGACCGGTCTGGCCGCCGGCTATCCCGACGACGGCGGCCTGTTTGCCGCGGCTGCCGCCGACGGCGCCGAAATCGCGCAGGCCTATGAAGCCTGCGACTTCGCCCGCGCGATGCGCACGATCATGCTCGCCGCCGATCGGGCCAACGCCTACGTCGATACGGAGCAGCCCTGGAAACTCGCCAAGGCGGGGCCCGAAGCCGTGGCGAAGCTGCAGCAGGTGGCGAGCGTGGCCCTCAATCTGTTTCGCCAACTCGCAGTCTACCTCGCGCCGGTGCTCCCGCGGCTTGCCGAGCAGGCCGGTGAGCTGATCGGCGGGCCGATCACGTGCTGGGAAGAATCGCAACGACCACTTGCCGGCCTGCCGGTCGGATCGTTTCAGCCGCTCATGCGCCGCGTCGAGGCGGCGCAGGTCGAGGCGATGCTCGAAGCCAGCAAGACCGCGGCCGCTCCTCCGTCTTCCCCATCCTCTTCCCCTGCGTCAGGAACTGTTGCCATGACCGAACCCGCTGCCGACTCCGGTGAGCCACTCGCCGCCGAACCGCTCGCCCCCGAATGCACGATCGACGATTTCACCAAGGTCGATCTCCGCGTGGCACGGATCATCGCCGCCGAGGAGGTGCCCGAGGCACGGAAGCTGCTCAAGCTCACGGTGAGCCTTGGCGGCGACGCGACCCGCACCGTCTTCGCCGGCATCAAGGGCTTTCACGAGCCGGTGGCCCTCGTCGGCCGGCTCGTGGTCGTGGTCGCCAATCTCGCGCCGCGGCAGATGAAGTTTGGGCTGAGTGAGGGCATGGTGGTGGCGGCCAGCGGTGCCGGCAGCCCAGGTGTCTTCTTGCTTTCGCCTGATTCTGGTGCGCTGCCGGGCATGCGGCTTCATTAAAGAAAGCCGGCTCGGGGCGGCGGCAAATTGAACGGAAATGCTGCCATCCATGGCCAGCATTTCCTTCGCCAACTCCGTCGGCAAGAAAAGCGGGCCTCCAGCCCTTACCAGATCGGGAAGGCGAGGGGGTCGGCGAACGCTCGAGGAGCATTGGGCGTATCCTCGCCCCGCGACGAGACTTTTGCCGCCCCCGAGCCGGTTGGGCCGGTCAACCGTCGCTGGATATCATTCCAAAGTTCTCTTTCAGAGTATTCCGTCTCGCGGGAGTCCTACTCATGGCACAGAAAACGATTCTTTTTCCGACCGATTTTTCCCATGCCAGTGATGCGGCGCTGGTGCATGCGGAGGCGTTGGCGAGGCAGCAGGGGGCGCGGCTGTTGATCGTGCATGTCGAGGAGCCGCCGCTGGCGTATGGTGGCGGCGAGCTTTATTACGGGATTCCCGAGCCGAGTTCGGAGCGGATCCTCGAGATGCTCGAGGATGTGAAGCCGGCCGATGCGGCGGTGCCCTTCACCCATCGGCTCACGATGGGTGAT
This sequence comes from uncultured Candidatus Kuenenia sp., assembly GCA_964477765.1. Taxonomy (GTDB): domain Bacteria; phylum Planctomycetota; class Planctomycetia; order Pirellulales; family UBA1268; genus CACORA01. Next base: position 5,064 of record CAYZFV010000007.1, on the reverse strand, counting down.
CCGGCCGGTGAGGTGGTGCGGCTGGCTGAAGAGGAGCAGGCCGACATGATCGTGCTCGGCACCCATGGCCGCACCGGGCTCACCCGGCTGCTGATGGGAAGCGTGGCCGAGGCGATCGTGCGACGGGCGCCCTGCCCGGTGCTCGTCTACCGCGAGACCGCCGAGAAACTCGCCACGAAGAAACCGGCGGCAACCACGTAAGAAAGTCCGAGAAAGGGAGGCTCGGGGGGCGGCAAACGCTCGAGGAGCATCGGGCGTATCCTCGCCCCGCGACGAGACTTTTGCCGTCCCCGAGCCGGCGATACACGCAGTCTGGATGCGCTCTGGGTATGTCGATTCGACCGGTGCTTCAGTTGCGGGCCGATCTTCGTGTTCGGCTGCGCAGCGTGCTTGACGCGGCCGGCTTCGTCGAGGTCGACACGCCGACGTTGGCCGTCGAGGTGCTCCCTGAGGCGCACATCGACCCGGTGGCCGTGCAGATCGATACCGCGGGCCCGCCCCGCTATCTGCAGACGAGCCCCGAGGCGCTGATGAAGCGGCTGTTGTCGGCGGGAGCCGGGCCGATCTACCAGTTTGCCCGTTCGTTCCGGGCGGGCGAACGGGGGCCGCAGCACGATGTCGAGTTTGTGTTGCTCGAGTGGTATGCGCCCGGTACGACGCTCGATGACGCGGCCAGGCTGATTGACCAGCTCTGCGGGGTGACCGTAGGCACCGCCGGCATCGAACGCCGCTCGTGCAGCGAGGCTTTCTCGATGCATACCGGAGTCGACCCGCTCACCGCCTCGCTCGACGACCTCCGGCAGGCAGGCACGGCGGCCGGCCTCTGCATGCATGAATCACACCACGCCGATCCCGCCAATGACCATGAGCGCCAGGCGCTGTGGGATCGCTGGTTTGAGGCGATGCTGGCTGAGGTGGTGCAGCCACAGCTGGGCCGCGGGCGGCCGACGATGCTCGAATCCTGGCCGGCCTCCCAGGCCGCCTTCGCCCGGCTCGACGGTGACGACAGCCGAGTGGCCCGCCGCTTCGAGCTGTTCTTCGAGGGGGTGGAGCTGGCCAACGGCTGGGAGGAGGAGACCAGCCGCGACGTGCTTGCGGCGCGGATCGACGCCGCCAACCGGATCCGCTCAGCCGACGGCCGCCGCCACCTGCCGATCCCGCATCGACTCCTCGAAGCTCACGGCGAGTCGATGCCGCCCGGCGTCGGCGCCGCCCTCGGCTTCGACCGCCTCGTCATGCTCGCCGCCGGCGCCGACTCGATCGACACGATCCGCCCGTTCTCATCAGACCAGGCGTAGTTTCGCCACCACCCTCAGCCCACCGGCTCGCGCCGGCGGCTTCCTGTCCGGCGCGGCTTGGATGTCCGCGAGGGGTTGCCCGTGCCGTGGGGCCGGCGTAGCTGGCAAGCGAAGGCAGGGTGCCGAGAGCGCAGCCAGGTCCGAGCGAACGAAGGGCAGGATGCCCGTAGTGAGCGTCCGGCGACACGGTACGGGCAACCCCGAGCCCCGCGCACCCATGGTCAGCGTGCCGCCGGCTCGGCCTTCACCACCATCCATCGCTCCACCGGGCCCTCCTGCCGAGCCACGGTCGAGGCGGCCAGTTCGATGATCAGTTCGATCGGGCCGGCTGCACACGGCTCCACCATCGCCCGCACCCGCCACGTGTCGGGATTCTCTTCACCGCGACCCATCACCCTCGCCACGGGCTCCCCTGCCGCACCACATTCCGCCACCTGACCGGCCAAGGCATCGAGTTTCGGCACGGCTTCAGGCAGACACATCGCTCGGGCATCGTCCACGCGACCGGCATGCAGGGCTTCGATCCACACCTCCGCCGCCGACCGGGCCCGCGCGGAGGCAATCCACCGCCCGGCCGCGGCCGATGACACAGCCTGCGCTCCAAACCCGATCGCCAAGGCCAGGCCGGCCAAGGCGGCGATCCGGCCGGCTTTTTCCGCACCGACGCGGCTCACGTCGGCGAGCCCCAAACAGGCCAGGCCGATCGCCAACAGTGGCACGACCCAAAAAAATGGATTCACCAGGGCCGCGGCCGAGAGCAGGCCGGCAACGAGCGCCGCCACCGCCAGACCGCTGACCGGCCGATATCCGCTCGGAGTATCGTCGTGTTCGTGAGAAATCATGGTGCCGCCCACAGCCCCCCCTCCCCTTCGAGTTTCTTCCGCCGGTCGGCATACCGCAGGATGAAGTCGGCATCTTTGTCAAAGACGTTGGCCTCCTCGTCTCCGGGATCGGCAAACGGGCCGCGTTGGGTGGCGTGGCGGACAAAGCTGAGCCACTTCCGGTCGGGCGCCAAGCCGGCCAGCAGTCGCGACTCCGGCGTAGGCTGGATCAGGTCGCGGGTGACGGGAGCGACATGGAGCGTGGTGGCCGTGAAGCAGACAAAAATCCAGCCGACCACGAGGCCGACCAGCGGGCCGCCGATACGATCGACGAGCGGTGAAAACCTGACCCGGGTGCGGGAAACCCGGCCGGTCAGTTCGCGCGCGCCGGCAAAGAGGAGCGCAAAAAGACCCCAGATCGCCAGCACGTCGGCCAGATACCCGGCCTCAGGCACCGCTTCGGAGATGCGCTCGGCCAGCCACTCATACCACGCGGTGGCCACTGCCGCGGCAAACAAGACATTGATCGCAGCCACCAGGGCCGACCAGAGGCCCTCACGATAGAACACGCCCGCAATCACCGCGAGCAGCAGAAACAACAGCAGGCTGATCATCGTCGCCTTCCCCCCGGAGCCGGCTTTTTCGCGGCAGGCACGGCGAACACCCGCTGCACCTCGTCGAGCGACGTCACGCCATCGAGCACGAGCGCCATACCCGCATCCCGCAGCATCACCATGCCGTCTTGCACCGCCGCATGACGAATCGCCTGCGGCTCGGCCTTGGCAGCAACGGCTCTCCGCAGCGTGGGCCCCGAGGCCAACTCGAAGATCGCCGTCTGCCCGAGGTAGCCGAGCCCGCCACAGACGCGGCAGCCCTGGGCCGAGGCCCGGAACAGCTGGGGCACCTGTTCGGGAGTCTTTTTGAGCCGTTGCAGCAGTTCGGTGGGGGGCGTGTAGGCCTGGCGACACCGCGGGCAGAGCTTCCGGACCAGCCGCTGGCAGAGCGACCCGAGTAGGCTCCGGCCGAGCTGGTCGAGTGGCACCCGGCAGGCCTGCAGCTTGGTGATCGCCTCGGTCGCGTCGGCCGCCTTCAAACTGAGGATGACAAACTTCTCCTCGTCGGCCAGTCGCACGAGCTCCACGACGAGCGCGGGGTCGCGAAGATCGCGGGCCACGATCGCGGCCGGGTAGTCGAGCAACGCCTTCTCGAGCACGGCCAGCGGGGTCTGATTCTGCCTGGCGTCGTAGCGGATCGGTTTCACGTTTTGAATTTCGCCAGCCGGCGCGGCCGCATCCTCGATCGAGATGAAGTCGCGCATCAGGCGGTCGGCCGTATTGAGAACCACATCAAACGTGGTCGTGAGCCCCGCGGCCGGCGGCGCCGAGAGCACGAGCACCCCCTTGGCAAGATTGAGCAGTTCGGAAAGTTTCTCGGCGCCGCCCGGAGACATTCCGAGGTCGGCACACGTCTTGAACGTCGCGGGCTTGGGGTTGATCTCGACGATCACCTGCTCACCGGTCGGCACCGTCTGCACGACGAGCATGCATGGTCGGGGCTTGCCGTCGACATCGATGACGAACCGACCCCCTTGCCGCCCTTTGCCACGGGGGTCGATTCCGGCCGCCGTTTTCAGCACGATCAGCACGGCATCTCCTTCAGCCCGCGAAAACGGCGGCCTGTCGCCCCATTGCTCCGGCTCCTTCTTCGATCCCGGTGACGTCATCACGCGAGGCTTCACCCACATCCCGTCGACATGGTGATGCACGTGCACCGCGCTGGATGCCACGTCAAACCGGACCCTTTCCGCCCGGGCAACCACCGCACCCTGCAGTGCTTCACAGGCCGGCTCGTATCCGGCGGCCGTTGTCAGCTTCGCCATGATCGACGGATCGGCGGCCGCATCGCCTTCCGCGGCGGTCTTGACGATCACCACCGGAAGCAGATCGCCTCCCCCCGCCTCCATCGTCTCTACTTCGACACCGAATCGTTCGAGGAGGGGAGCCGCCAACCGCTTGACGTGGCCGACCGTGAGCACGCGGGCCGACTGCGGCACCTGAGGATTGCGGATGACGACGTAGGTCAGCGCGGGCAGGAACCAGGCCAACGCCGGCACCAGAAGGGCGGCCCACGTCCAGGGCAGCCACCAGGCAAGGATTGCGAGTGGGAAGAACACGAACGCCGCCAGCGGACCCCAGAGCCCCGGCGAAAATCCTCGCTGTACGCTGTCGCGCGACATCCAGTCGGTGGTGAACACCCAGCCCAGCGCCAGAAGCCACCAACACGCCACCAGAAGCAGGCTCAGCCCGCCCCCCGGGCCGCGGGCCAGCCATTCAGGAGTGGTCGGCGGCCACTCGCCGGCCCACGCGGGGGCGGCTGACCACGACGCGACCGACCAGAAGCAGGCCAGCGCCGCCACCCCCCTCCACGCTCGCGGCCCGTCGTCCATCAAGTGACCCCGATGCCCTTGAGCGCCATCGTGAGAGCCTCCTTGTTGGGGGCGATCTCCATGGCATCGTTGCGGTCGATGAGCTGCTGGTCGATCAGGCTCTTGAGGCTCATCGTGAAGTCTTGCATGCCGTCCCGCGACGACTTCTTGATGTGGTCGGCCAGCAGGTGATCCTGCTCCTCGAGCACATACTTCCGCACGAGTGGATCGAAAAACATCAGCTCCACCACCGGCACCCGGCTGACGCCCGGCCGGATCGACTTGAGCAGCTTCTGGGCCACGATCCCCTTCATGTTGAAGGCGATGGCGCTGCGGATCGCGGCATGTTCCTCCTGCGGAAACAGGTCGAGGATGCGGGTGATGGTGCTCGGCGCGGTGGCTGCATGGATCGTGCCGAACACGAGATCCCCCGTCTCGGCGGCATGGATGGCGGTCTTGAAGGTCTCAACGTCGCGAAGCTCACCGACGAGGATGATGTCGGGGTCTTCACGCACCGCGT
>CAYZFV010000006.1:0-4305 GCA_964477765.1 uncultured Candidatus Kuenenia sp. | reverse complement strand
CCCCCCCCCCGGGCCCCAGGCAGCCGGCGGCGGGGAGGTTTTTCCAACAAACCCCACCCCCCGCCGCCATTGTTATTGGGGGCGGCCGCCGCCGCCAGGAAATCCTTGCCACCGCTCCCCGGAGCCCACCCCCGATGCGACTCACCCTCCGCACCCTGCTGGCCTACCTCGACGGCATCCTTCCGGCCGACGCCCGTGCCGACCTCGCGAAGCAGGTGGATGGTAACGCGACAGCCGAGGGCCTGATCAAGCGGATCGGCCGCACGGTGGCCCGGCCGGAGATTCCCGCACCCAAGCTCGACGGCCGCGGCCTCGCCGACGACGCCAATTCGGTCGCGGAGTTTCTCGACAACTCGCTGCCGGCTGATCGCCTGGCGGCGTTTGAAAAAATCTGTCTGGAATCGGACCTCCACCTGGCCGAGGTCGCGGCCTGCCACCAGCTGCTGGCGGAGATCGCCCGCGACGATGCGGCTGCCACACCGCTCGATGCCGCCAGCCATGATCGGCTGCTGCAGCTCTTTCATCACCGCGCTGCCGTGGAGGCCGCTGCCGCCGAGCGCGACGAGGCGCGGGAAAATGCTGTCGCCGTGCGGGCGGCGGTGGAGCAGGCGCGGCACAATCCGCAGATCGATGCTGCCGCACAGGCCGGTCGCGGTGTGGCGTCGCCCGCGCGACGCGCGTGGTTCGCCTGGGCATCGGCAGCCGTGGCGTTGCTCGTGTTGCTACTGGCTGGAGGCGTGCTCACCTGGAAAGTGGTTGGCGATGCGCGGCGGGTGGCGGCGCGGCGGCCTGAGCCGCCAGCGGCCGTCGCTGAGCCTGCGGTAGCCAACCAGCCTGCCGACGACGCAGCGGAGGAGCCCGCAGTGGAGGACGCAGCTCAGGAGGCAGTCGCCGACGCTCCGCCGCCGGCGATGCCAGCCGCCGAGCAGGAACCGCCGCCGGCTGCCGCGACGGTGGCTACCGACGAGCTGCCCGCGGCACCAGCCGGGGATCGTGAATCAGACGACGATCCGTTTGCTCGGGTAACCACGCAACCGCCCGCCGACGTCGCGTCGCCGGCTCCGCCGATGACGGCGGACGTGATCGTGTCGGCCGATGCGCTGCCGCCGGCCCGGCAGCCGCGGGTGCCACAGGGCGATGCGCTCGCGATCGCGAGCGCGGCCGCGCCGGCGCCGGCCATGCCGAGCGGCGGCATCCCGGCTGCGCCGCCGGCCCCCTCCACCGACGTGGCAGATGATGCTTCTCCCGCTGTCGGCATCGTGGGCCCGAGCGGCGTGTTGCTCCATCGCGTGCTTCGGGCAGGGCGGCAGACGTGGGTCTATTTTCCACCCGGTGAGCAGCTCACGGAACGGGAAGATCTCGTGGCCCCGCCGGGCAGCGATGCCGAGATCGATCTCGGGGGCATCGGCGTGAAGCTGCTGCGTGGCACCCAGGCGACGCTCTCCGTCGATCCTGACGGCGTGCCGCGGATCACGGTGGTGATCGGCCGCGTCATCGCCCGCGCGATGACGGCCGAGAAGCAGCTCGGGATCACGGCCGCCCGCCTCCATGGCGTGGTGACTGCCGGCCTCACCGAGCCGGTGGCGGCGGCGGTGGAACTGGCGCGGCGGCCCGGCGATGATCCCGCCGTCGATCCGGCCCGCGTGGTGGCCGCGCTCATGTCGACCACCGGTGGCTTCGGCTGGCGGCAGTTGCCGATGGCGAGCCCGCCCGATCCGTCGGCGGCGACGCTCCTCGGCGGCATCGCCGAAGAAGGCCTGCTTGAAGCCCGCTCGGCGGTGGTCTGGGACAGCCAGCGGCCGGAGCGGGCGGTGACCGAACGGCGCACGAGCCTCGGCTGGGCCGGGGGCCCGGAGCCGATCGATCCGCTCACGCGGCGAGCGGCCGATGCGCTCAAGGCCGCCCTCGAACAGGCCCGGCCGCTCTTCGACTCGCTCCACGACATGGCGATCGGCCATCGGGCTGAAAACCGGGCCCTGGCGGCGGCTACGCTCGCGCTGCTCGGCGAGTATGACGAGCTCGTGATTCAGCTCGCAGCCGACCGCCCGGGCGAACGGCTGGAAGCCTCGCAGTGGCTGGCGCTCGAGGCGGCGACGGTGCCGCTGGCGCTGGCCCGGGGAGCCAACTCGGCCGCCAAGCTGCGGGCGACGTTTCTCGATCGTGGGCCGCGCGGCAAAGGCGAAGCCCTCTATGCAATGGCCTGTGGATTCACCGATACCGACCTCGCCGCCGGCGCCGATGCGGCGCTTGTCGAGGCGCTCGACGATCCCGACCTGGTCATGCGGCGCTACGCCGCGAAGAATCTTTTCGAGATCGTGCAGCCGGCGGCCTCGGATCGCATTCGTTATCGACCGGATGGATTGGAGGAGATGCGCGGGCAGGGCGCTGCCTGGTGGCGCGCCCAACTGGAAAAAACAGCCATTCGCCGCAGCTCTGGCCGTTGACCGGTCCTGACGTGCGTAAGACGCGAGGATTGCGGCCGGCGTTTGTGGAAGCGCCGCGGTGGGTGATATGCTCAGGAACGGTCAGGTTCGCCTCTGAAAGGATCGCCAGTGCAAATCAATGTGTCGGCTCGCCACGGGCACCTGAGCCCGGCTTCCCAGTCAAAAATCTCGGCCAAGGTGTCGCGTCTGCAGCGGTATTTCGACCGGCTGACCGCCCTCGATGTGACGGTTGACCTCGAGAATCACGACCTGCCGATGGTGGAAATCATCGCCAAGGCCGAACACTTCCATGACATGGTGAGCCACGAAACCTCTCCCCAACTGTGGCGGAGCGTCGACGGCGCGGTGCAGAAGCTCGAACAGCAACTCCGCAAGCACAAAGAGAAGATCCGCGACAACAAGCACGCGGAAACCGCCCGCCGGTCCTGAACCGACCACGAAAGACAATCCAGCTCATGAAATTCTCAGACTTTGTCACGCTTGACGCCATCCGCTCGCACGTCGACGCCACCACCAAGGAAGGCGTGATTCGCGAGATGGTGCAGGCCCTCGTCGACGCCGGCCGGATCGAGGTCGGCGAGATGGAAGGAATCATCAGGGCGATCATGAAGCGGGAGGATCTCGGCAGCACCGGCATCGGCCGTGGCGTGGCCGTGCCCCACACGAAACACCCGAGCGTGAATCGGCTCGTGGGCACGGTGGCCGTGAGCCCCGAGGGCATCAACTTCGACAGTCTCGACGGTGAGCCTGTGCATCTCTTTTTCATCCTCGTCTCTCCGCCAGATCGGCCGGGCGATCACCTGCGGGCGCTGGAAAACATCTCGCGGCAGCTCCGCGACGATGCCTTCTGCCGGCTCCTCAAGGGCGCGAAGACGCCCGAAGACATCCAACATCTGCTGGAAGAGGCTGACAGCCATGGGATCGTGTCGTGATCCGGGCCGCCTCCAGCAATGAGTCCAACCGCATGACGATCAGTCAACAAACCGTTTCCCGAGAGGTCGTGGTGGGCATCCCGCAAGGGCTGCACGCCCGGCCGGCCGACCTGCTTGCGCGGGAGGCGCAACGGTGGCAATCGCGGATCGAGGTGGTCGGCTCCGCCCAGCGGGTCGATGGCAAGAGCATCCTCGATCTGCTCACGCTCGCCGCCGAGGCGGGCACGCGACTGGTGGTGGAGGCGACCGGCCCCGACGCCGACGAGGCCGTGGCGGCCATCAGTCGACTCTTCGACCGCAACTTCAACGATTCAGACCAGCAGACCTGATCTCGACCGTATTTCCCGACATTCCATCCCAGACACAGGAGCCGCAACGACCAGCCGGGCGCGAATCCCCTGAAGATGCCGATCGCTGCGGCTCTGCCGCGGGGCGATCTCTTCGGTCGAGATGTCGCAGCCGGCGCGCGGACTGCGCCCCATGCTGAAACTTCAGGGCATCGCCGTTTCCGCCGGCGTCACGATCGGCGAGGCGCTTGTTCTCGACAGCGAAGGCTTCCGCATCCCGCGGCGGTTCGTCGCCCGCAGCGCCGTCGATACGGAACTTGAGCGGCTGTCTCACGCCGTCGCCGACACCGCCCGCGAGATCGAGCGCGATCGCGACGCCATCAAGTCGGAACTGGGCGGGCAGTATGCTGCCATCTTCGACGCCCACCTGGCGATGCTCCACGACCCGAAGCTCCAGGCGGAATTGACCGCGGCCGTTCGCGACCGCAACTGGTGGCCCGAATACGCCGTGAGCCGTACGCTCCGCCGCTATGCGAAGGTGTTTCAGAGCCTCGACAACCACATCTCGCACCGCGCCCACGACATCTACGACATCGAGAAGAGCCTTCTCCGCAACCTGCTCGGCCAGCGGCGGGAGACGCT
>CAYZFV010000005.1:0-3533 GCA_964477765.1 uncultured Candidatus Kuenenia sp. | reverse complement strand
TCGACCGACTCGTGGCCGCCGGGCAGAAGGTGCTCATCGTGCGGGAGCAGGACGTCAATCTGGAGACGGCGTTTTTGGAACTCACCAAGGGGGCCCTCGCCCGGCCCAAGGAGGACGCATGACTCGCCACCCGCATTTCCACCACCGCGGGGGCTCGTTGGCGGCCGTCGCCGCGCTGCTCGTGGCGAGTGTCGCCTTCGCCGTCGAGCCGGAAACCGTTCCCCAGCCGCGGCCGGTCGGCGGGGCGGGGCGGGGGGCCGGTTCCGGAGATGCCGCCGCGGTCGCCACGCCTCCAGATGTGCTCGGCTACGCGTTGGGCCTCCGCATCGGCAGCCGCATCGCCGCCGACTTTCAGGCCGAGCACCCCGATATTCCGCCAGCCGCGCTGGCCCGCGGTCTGGCCGATGCGGTGCGGGGCGTGGCTCCCGCGGTTGCCGACACTGAGATCCGCGCGGCCCTCGAGGCGTTTGACGCGATGATGGAGAAGCGGGGTGAGGCGTTTGCCAAGAAAATGGCCGCGGCGGCGGCGGCCAACCTGGTGAAGGCTCGCGAGTTTCTCCGGACGAACGCCGCCAAGCCGGGCGTGATCACCCGGCCCAGCGGGCTGCAATATGAGGTGCTCAAGGAGGGCACGGGCCCGCAGCCCACGGCCGACGACGTGGTATCGACCCACTACCGTGGCACCCACCTCGATGGCAGCGAGTTTGATGCGACCGATCCGCAGGGCGATCCCGCCACGGTCCCCGTGCGGGGCGTGGTGCCGGGCTGGCAGGAAGCCCTGCCACTGATGAAGGTCGGCGCGAAGTGGCGGCTCTATGTGCCACCGGAGTTGGGCTACGGGGAGGCCGGTTCGCCTCCCGTCATCGAGCCCAACGAAGTTTTGGTGTTCGAGATTGAACTGGTGCGAATCGATCCGCGACGGTGATGCGTGCGCAGGCGGCAATTTTCGTGCAGATGGCGTTGACGACCGCGGTGCTGACGGTGGAAGCGGCGGCGGCCGGGCCCGATCCATTTGCGGCCGCGCGGGAGCGGATGGTCCGCGACGACATCGCCGCCGGCGGTGTCACCGATGCCCGGGTGCTGGAGAGCATGCGGCTCACGCCGCGGCACGAGTTTGTGCCGGCGGCCCAGCGACCGCTGGCCTATTTCGACATGGCCCTGCCGATCGGCGAGGCGCAGACGATCTCCGGGCCGTTCGTGGTGGCCTACATGACGGAGAAGCTCGACCCGAAGCCGACCGACCGGGTGCTCGAGATCGGCACCGGCAGCGGGTATCAGGCGGCGGTGCTCTCGCCGCTGGTCGGGATGGTCTATTCGATCGAGATCCATCGGGAGCTCGGTGAGCGGGCCGCACGGACGCTCAAGCGGCTCGGCTATCGCAACGTGGTGACGAAGGTGGGCGACGGGTTTGCGGGCTGGGCCGAGCATGCCCCGTTCGACAAGATCATCGTCACCTGTTCGCCCGAAAACATTCCTCAGACACTGATCGAACAGCTGGCCGAAGGGGGAGTGATGGTGATTCCGGTCGGCGAGCGGTATGAGCAGATGCTCGTGCGGCTCACCAAACGGAATGGAGCCTTGGAACGGGAAACACTCGTGCCAAGTTTGTTCGTGCCGATGACCGGTGCGGCCGAAGAGGCCCGCGATGTGAAGCCCGACGGCACGCAGCCGCAGCTGGCCAACGGCGGCTTCGAGGATGTGCTCGACGAGTCGCTGCTGCCGGTCGCCTGGTATTACGGGCGGCAGATCGAGGTGGTCGCCGACGCGGCGGCCCCGGAAGGGGGCCGGTATCTGCGGCTGGAAAACACGCAGCCGGGAAGGCCGGCGCAGATCTTCCAGGGATTTCCGATCGATGGTCGCGCGGTCCGCCAGCTGGGGCTGGCAGTTTCCATTCGGGGCGCCGACCTGCGGGTCGGCGGGCGGGACGATGAATTGCCCGCCGTCGCCGTGCAGTTCTACGACGAGCAGCGGGCCCGATCGACGCGGGTGCGGCTGGCCCCCGCGGGGATGGCCGCCGACCGGTGGCTGGGGAGCTTTGGCTGGCAGCGGGCGTCGGGGTCGGCGATCGTGCCGGCATGGGCCCGGGAGGGGATTCTCCAGGTGGGGCTGATGGGAGCCACCGGCACCCTCGACGTCGACTTGCTCGAACTTCATTTCGAGCCCCGTTAAGGCGAAGAAAACACGTTTCTCACGGCGATTTTCAGCAGGATAGAGCCCATCCGCCTACGTGTATTGCCGGCTCGAGGGCGGCAAAAGTCTCCTCGCCGGGCGAGGATACGCCCAACGCTCGTCGAGCGTTCGCCGACCCCCGAGCCTCCCTATGTTGTGGTTTCTAGCCGCAAGAGGCAGGCCCCAAGGCGGTGTCGGCACAATTTGCCTAGCTTGCTTGATTTGCGAAATCGGCAAACTATCTTGGCCGCTGAGGAAGGGCGATTGCCGCGAAGCGGTTTCGCATTGGTCGCCTGCCGCCACCGCATCGGACGCGCCCCCCGCCACGGAGAATGAGAGACATGCTGGTTCAGAGTCGCCGGTTCAAATTGTTTGGAATGATCACCTTTGCCGCGCTGGCAGCGAGTGCTCTCGATGCCGAAGCCGGCTGGCACCACCGCTACGGCGGCTCGCACGGTTCATCGGGCGGATCGTCGGGGGGCTCCTCTGGTGGTAGTTCGGGTGGAAGCTCGGGCGGATCGTCGGGTGGCAGCTCGGGTGGCTATTCGTATGCGTCGGCCGGTTCTTCCGGCGGCAGCTATGGCTCGTATGGATCCTCCGGCTCGTCGGGTGGTTCGTCTGGCGGCTCGCGGCGTGCCCATCGTCAGGCGATGCGGGCCTACCGGCACTCGCTCCATTCCAGCCACGGCTCCTCCGGTGGTAGCTCGGGCGGAAGCTCCGGCGGCTCTTACTCGTCGAGCTATGGTGGCTCGTCGGGCGGCTCGTCGGGCGGATCCTCCGGTGGCTCATACGGCGGCTATTCGTCGAGCGCCTATTCAACGGGATACTCGACGATGTCGGGCATGTCGTCAAGCATGCCGGTCGAGGCCTATCGCACGATCGAGCCGGCCCCGACGGTCGCCGATCCTGAGGTGGTCGCTCCGCCGGCCGCTCCCGCCGCCTTCGAATCGACGGCCATTCCGGCCGATGGTGCCCTGCTGATCGTCGATGTGCCGGCCGACGCGAAGATCTTCGTGAACGGTGCGGCGACAAAGGCGACGGGCGATGTCCGGCGGTACATGTCGCGGGGCCTCGTGGCAGGCAAAGACTATGAATTCGTGGTGCGGATGGCCGTCGATCACGACGGCGAGACGACCGAGGAAACCCGGGTCGTGTCGCTCACGGCCGGCGAGGGGTCGCGGGTGTCGTTTTCGGCCGCAGCCGAGTCGCAGCCGATCGTGAAGAAGGCCCCGACGACCACGGTCACGCTCCATGTGCCGGCTGATGCCAAGGTCTGGCTGGCGGGCAACGCCACCGGCTCGACGGGCGAAACCCGGCAGTTTGAGACCACGATGCTGGCCGCCGGTCAGTCGTGGAAGGGCTAT
>CAYZFV010000004.1:0-7845 GCA_964477765.1 uncultured Candidatus Kuenenia sp. | reverse complement strand
TACGGGCTACCGCCCCAGCCCGGCGCTCACCTTTCCCAGCTTTGGAAGCGTGGTCGCCCACGAACTCGGCCCGCGGGAGAACCTGCCGCCGTACGTGTGCCTGCCCAATCTCCCCGCGCCCGACGCGGGAGCCGGTTACCTCGGCAGTGCGTTCGGGCCCTTCACGCTTGGCTCCGATCCGGCCGATGGCAACTTCACCGTTCGTGATCTGGCGTTGCCCGGGGGCGTCGACCCGCAGCGGTTCGCCACGCGGCAAAAGCTCCGCGACATTGTCGGCCGTCACTTCCAGCGGATGGAAGACAACGCCAACCTGGAGGCGATGGACGAGTTTTACACCCGGGCCTACGACCTCGTGAGTTCGGCCCGCGCCCGGGCGGCGTTTGATATCAACGCCGAGACGGCTGCGGTCCGCGACGAGTATGGTCGCAACCAGGCCGGCCAGCGGATGCTGCTCGCCCGGCGACTCGTCGAGTCGGGCGTGCGGCTCGTCACCCTCAACTATGGCGGCTGGGACATGCACCAGCGGATCACCGACGGCATCAATCGCACGCTGCCCGCCTTCGATCAGGCCTATGCCACACTGATCCGCGACCTCGAGCGTCGCGGCCTGCTCGACTCGACACTGGTGATGGTGTCGAGTGAATTCGGCCGCACGCCCAAGATCAACAAAGATGCCGGCCGTGATCATTGGCCGAAGGTGTTTTCGGTCGTGCTGGCCGGTGGCGGCGTGAAGCGCGGGCTGGTCTATGGATCGTCCGACTCGATTGCAGCCGAGCCGGCCGACTCCCCGCTCACCATCGAGGATCTCGCCACCACGGTCTACCACTGCCTCGGCATCGTGGCCGACAAGGAGCTCGTCGCCCCGGGCAACCGGCCGGTCGAGATCGTCGATGGCGGCAAGGTCCGCCAAGAACTGCTCGCGTAGAGAACGCGCCTCCGTCGCGCGAATCAGTCATGCTCCGTGCCGCGTAGCTCTTTGGAGAACCGATGTCCGCGAGCCCCGCCCGCCATGCTTTTGGCTTCCCGCAGCACCACCGGATCCAGACAGCCGCCGGCGCAAGCCGGCGGGCCGGGCCGCGGATCAGCGTCGCTTCGGCCCTCCTCCTCCTTGCCTGCCCCGCCGCCGCGATCGCCGCGCCGGCCCTCTCCCGGATCGAGCCCCCGGCCGCCCGGCGGGGCACCGAGGTCGAGATCCGCATCTCGGGCAGCGAACTCGAAGAACCCCAAGAGGTGTTTTTCGAGGACGGCAAGATCACCGTGAAGGCGGTTGCCGAAGACAAGGGCAACGTCGTGAAGGCGACGCTGGCGATTCCCGCCGACTGCCCGCTCGGGCCGCATCGCCTGCGGGTGCGGACAGCCGAGGGGCTCTCCGAGCTGCGGATGTTTCATGTGCATGGCACGGAGCAATTCTCCGAGAAGGAACCAAACAATGTGGCTGAGGCGGCCCAGTCGGTCACGCTCGGCACGGTCGTCTGGGGCATGCTCGGCAATGAAGATGTCGACGTCTTCAAGGTGCATCTCCCGGCGGGTGGCCGGCTGGCGGCGGTCGTGGAGGCCGTGTCTCTCGACCAGCAGATGCTCGATCCGCACCTGGAAATCGTCGATACGAAAGGCTTCACGCTCGCCGCCTGCGACGATCACCCACTGTTGGCGCAGGATGCCGCCGTCGCCGTCACGGTGAAAGACGAGGGTGACTACTTTCTACGGGTTCGCGAGAGTTCCTATCGCGGAGGCAACGCCATCTACCTGCTCCATGTGGGCGACTTTCCGATTCCACACGTCGCCTGGCCGCCCGGTGGCGCGACCGGAAGCGAGGTCGCGGTGGAATGGCTCGGCGCCCCGGCCGGGCCGTTTTCCGAAACGGTCCCACCCGCCGCCGCCGATCTCCACGGCCTTGTGCGGGTGCGACCCACCCGCGATGGCAAGGCTTCCCCGTTGGCCGTGCCGATGCGAGTGACCGCGGCGCCGGTGGTGGCCGTGGCGGAGCCGGCCGCCGAGCCCGATCAGGCGATCAAGGCCACCGCACCGACGGCGCTCATGGGGCGGATGGATGCCTCTGATGACGTCGATTGGATTCGCATCGAGGCCGCCAAGGGAAGCAAGTGGCGGGTGTCGGGCTGGGGCCGACGCCTCGGCTCGCCGATCGATCTGGTGATCAATGCCCACCGGGATGATGCCAAGCGACAGCGGATCACCGGCAACGACGATGCCGAAGGGCCCGACAGCGTGGTGCAGGTGACCGTGCCGGAGGAGGGCTCGTTTCTGCTGCGGGTCAACGACTTCCAGCAGCGGGGCGGCCCCGACTTCATCTACTGGATCGACGTGGAGCCGCTGACCCCCGGCGTCACGCTCTCGGTGCCACCCGCGCAGACGAAGACGCAGCAGCGGCTGGTGGTGGCCGTGCCGCGGGGCAATCGGATGGCGCTTTATTTCAACGCGTCGCGAACCGACTGCAGCGATCCGGTGGCCCTCGCCTTCGAAGGGCTCCCCGCCGGCGTGACGGCGCTTTCCGCCCCCTTCGCGCAGCCGGCCCCCGGCGGAATCGTGGTCTTTGAAGCCGCGGCCGATGCTCCCTGCGGCACGGCGCTGGCGGCCATCACCGCCCGCCGCGGCGAGGGGGAGGCGGCCACCGTGATCGGCGGCCTGCGGCAGGGCACCGAGATGATCTATGGCGACCCCAACCGCACGCCTTACCGCACCGCCATCAGCGACCGGCTGCCGGTGGCCGTGGTCGAGGAGGCACCGGTGACGATCGAACTTGAGCCGCCGGCCACGCCGATCGCTCGCCGCGGTGTGTTGGAACTGAAGGTCAAGGTGCATCGCGCCGCCGACTTCGACGGCAAGGTGCGGCTTGAGTTGCCCTTCAAGCCGCCGGGGATCGGGTCCTCGACGGTGGAGGTGAAGGAGGGGCAGACGGAGGTGCCGCTGCCGCTCAATGCGTCGGCCGACGCCCCGATTCAAGACTGGCAGATTGCGGTGGCCGCCAGCCTCGTGCCCGTGAGCGGCGACAAGAAGGCGCAGAAACAGGCCCGCCGGGCGGGGCGGGGGAGTTGGATTTCGAGCCGCCCGGTGACGCTCTCCGTGGTCGAGCCGCTGGTGGAACTGGCTGCCGAAAAAGCCGTGGTGGAACAGGGCGCCGAGGTGACGCTCACCTTCAAGCCCACCAAGCCGGCGAGCTTCGAGGGAAAGGCGAAAGTGAGGCTGATGGGCCTGCCGGTGAAGACGGAGGCTCCGGAGCTGGAACTGGCGGCCGACAAGGAAATGCTCGAGTTTCCCGTGAAGGTGGCGGCCGACGCTCCGCCCGGGAAACACGACAACATCTTCTGCAGGATCGAAGTGCCACGAGGCGAGGCGGTGATGATTCATCAAACATCGGCGACGTCGTTGCGAATCGACAAGCCACTGCCACCCGAAAAAGCGGAGAAGGGGAAGTGATGAGGGCTGCAGGAATCTCACGCGGGACAGGCTTCAGCCTGCCATTGTTTCTCTGGGCCACGCTCGCCGCCGGAGACATCGTGTCGATCGAGGTCTTCCCGCCGCGGGTTCAACTCGACTCGTCGCGCGACCGCCAACGCCTGATCGTGCAGGCGACGCATGCCGACGGCCGCACCGAAGACGTGACGGCGGCCGCCACGGTCACGGCCGCCAATCCGGCCCTCGCGGCGATCGACCGCCCCGAGGGTGGCATCATGCTCCGGCCCCAGGCCGATGGTGAAGCTGCGATTCGTGTCGAACACGCCGGCCACTCCCGCGAGATCCCACTCAAGGTGGTTTCCGCCACGTCGGAGCCGCCGCTCTCCTTCCGGCTCGATGTGATGCCCGTCTTCGCCCGTGCCGGCTGCAACATGGGCAGCTGCCATGGGGCCGCCCGCGGGAAAGACGGCTTCCGACTGTCGCTCTTCGGCTTCGACCCGGCCGGCGACTACCAGCGGATCACCCGCGAGGTTCCCGGCCGCCGCATCGATCCTGGCGCCCCGGCCGGCAGCCTGCTCGTGCAGAAGGCGATCGGGGGTGTGCCCCATACCGGTGGCAAGCGGTTTGAGTTGGAGAGCGATCTGGCCGACCGGCTCGTCCGCTGGATCGCCGCCGGCGCCCCCGACGACCCCGGGCCGGTGGCCCAGCTGGTCGGCCTCGATCTCTATCCGCCGACGGCCCTCCTTGCGGGCGAGGGGGTGCCGCAGCCGTTCGTGGCGGTGGCCCGCTTTGCCGACGGCACCGATCGCGACGTGACCGATCTCTGCTGGTATGGGTCGAACAACGATCCCACGGCCAAGGTCTCCCCCGCCGGCCTGGTGACCAGTGGGAATCGCGGTGAGGCCTTCATCATGGCCCGCTACGACACGATCACGGTGGGCCGACCGCTCGTGGTGGTGCCCAAGAATCTGCCGTTCACGTTTCCGCCCCAGGAGAACCCGACCTGGATCGACGAGCTCGTGAACGCCAAGCTCGCCGCGCTGCGAATCGCGCCCAGCGGCGTCTGCGACGACGAAACATTCCTGCGGCGGGTCACGCTCGACCTCGTCGGCCTGGTGCCCACGCCCGAGGAACGCGCCGACTTCCTCGCCGACACCGGCTCCGACAAGCGGGCCCGCGTGGTCGACGAATTGATGGCCCGCAAGGAGTTTGTCGAGCTGTGGGTGATGAAGTGGGCCGAGATCCTCCAGATTCGCTCCCAGGGCAATGATGTGAGCCCCAAGGGGGCGATCCTCTACCACCAGTGGCTCGATCAACGGATCGCCGCCAACGAGCCGATCGACCGGATGGTCCGCGACCTGATCACCGCCAGCGGCGGCACCTTTGAGAATCCCCCCTCCAACTATTTTCAGCTGGAACGCGACACGCTCAAGCTCGCCGAAAACGTGGCCCAGGCATTTCTCGGCATGCGGATCCAGTGTGCCCAGTGCCACAACCATCCCTTCGACCGCTGGACGATGGACGACTACTACGGCTTCGCCGCCTTCTTCAAGCAGATCGCCCGGAAGCGGGCCGCCGATCCGCGGGAGACGATCGTCTTTGATTCCGGCGCCGGCGACATGAAACATCCCGTGAGCGGGGCGACGGTGGCGCCGAAGTTTCTCGGCGGCGAGGCACCCAAGGTGAGCACCAACGATCGCCGCGAGGCGCTCGCCGCCTGGATGACCGCGCCCGACAATCCCTACTTCGCCAGGCATGTGGCGAACATCGCCTGGACCCACTTCTTCGGCCGCGGCATCGTGCACGAGCCGGACGATGCCCGGGTGAGCAACCCACCCTCCAACGGTCCGCTCCTCGCCGAACTGGGCCGCCGGCTGGCCGCCTCGGGCTGGGATTTCCGCGGTCTCGTTCGCGGCATCGTCACCTCGCAGACCTATCAGCGATCCTGTGAGGTCAACGACTCCAACAAGCTCGACGACACGAATTTTTCCCACGCCGCCGTGCGACGGATTCGGGCCGAGGTGCTGCTCGACGTGCTCGCCCAGGTGACCGACACGAAAAACAAGTTTCCGGGGCTGCCGCTCGGCGCCCGCGCTGTGCAGGTGGCCGACGGCCGCACGACCAACTATTTCCTCACCACCTTCGGCCGGGCGACCCGCGAGGATGTGTGCAGCTGCGCCGTGAAGATGGACCCCAACCTCTCGCAGGCCCTCCATCTCCTGAACGGTGACGCGGCAAACGATCGCATCAAGCAGGGCGGGCTGGTGGCGGCGTGGATCAAGGAGGGCAAGCCCGATGCCGGGATCGTCGAGTCGCTCTTCGTGCGGTGCTATGGACGGATGCCGACGGAGCAGGAAAGCACCGAGACGGTGGCCGCCGTGGCCGCCGCCGGTGATCGCGGGCAGGCCTTGGAAGATGTGTTTTGGGCCTTGCTCAACTCGCCCGAGTTCATGTTTAACCACTAGCCGCATGCGGAGTAGACCGCCTATGGCATTCCCGATGACGCACCAGCCGGCGCCACCGCAGGCCCCCGGGCTTCCGCCCGGGGCTTCCTGCCGCCGGCCAGACCGCGAATCGCAAACCCCTCCCCACAAAAAGCCGCCGGCGCAAGCCGGCGGGCTGACACGCGAACCAGCGTCGCGACGGAGTCTCCTGGCACTGCTTGGATTCGGGTTGCTGTTTTTCACCGCCGCGTGCGGCTTCGCGGCGGAAGCGGCGCCGACGTTCGAGGAGGATGTGCTGCCGGTGTTTCGCGAGAAATGCTGCAGCTGCCACAACGCCGACAAACAGTCGGGCGGCCTCGACCTCACGTCGTACAACCAAACGATGGCGGGCGGCTCCTCGGGCGAGGTGATCGCCCCCGGTGATGCCGAGGGTTCGTATCTCTGGCAGCTGGCCAGCCACGAGTCGGAGCCGAAGATGCCGCCGCAGGCCGACCGGATTCCCGACTCGATGCTGGCGGTGATCACGAAATGGATCGCGGGCGGCGCGATCGAGCGGAAGGGAGGCGCGCCGGTGGCCAAGAAGGCGGCCGTGTCGCTGGCCCTCGATCCCAAGGCTGTGCTCGTACCCGATGGGCCGCCGGTGGTGCCGCCGCGGCTCTCGTTGCAGGTCGAGTCGCACGGGCGGCGGCCCCTGGCGATCACCGGGCTGGCGGCGTCGCCAAATGGCGCGGTGGCGGCCGTGGGCGGTCGGGGGCAGGTGCTCCTCTACGACACGGGCTCGCTCGCCTTCCGTGGTGTGCTGCCCTTCCCCGAAGGCGATGTGACCACGCTGCGGTTTTCCCGCAACGCCAGGTTGCTCATGGCGGGCGGCGGCGTGGGGGGCAAGAGTGGCCGCGTGGTGATCTGGGACGTGGCCACGGCCAAGCGGGTGACCGAACTCGGCGATGAATATGACGAGGTGCTCGCCGCCGACATCTCGGCCGACCAGCGGGTGGTCGCCCTCGGCGGGCCGCAGAAGGTGGTGCGGCTGATTCGCACGGCCGACGGCGAGATCGAAGCCGAGATCAAGAACCACACCGACTGGATCACGGCGGTCGAGTTTTCCCCCAACGGCCGCCTGCTGGCCACCGGCGATCGGGCCGGCAACGCCTTCCTCTGGGAGACCCGCGGCGCCCGCGAGGATGCCGTGCTCAAGGGGCATGGGGGCGGCATCACGGCCGTGGCGTGGCGGGGTGATGGCGAAGTGCTCGCCACCGCCAGCGAAGACGGCAAGATCCGGCTCTGGAATCGCCGCTCCGGCGAAAAGATGAAGGAGTGGCAGGCCCATGGTGGCGGCGTGCAGGGGATCTGCTGGCTGGCCGATGGCCGGCTGGCCAGCTGCGGCCGCGACAAGAAGCTTGTGCTCTGGAAAGGCGACGGCGGCAAGGAACGCGACTTCCCGGCGCTTGGCGAGATCGGTTTGCGGGTGGCGGTGACGAGCGACCGGCAACGGCTCGTGGCCGGCGACCTGGCAGGAACGCTTTCGGTATTCACCGTCGACAAGGGCGAGTTGGTGGGCACGCCCGACACGAATCCGCCGCGGCTCGAAGACCGGCTGAAGGTGGCGGAGGCGGCCTTCAATGAAATCGCGGCCCTGGAACAAACGGTCGCGCAGAAGGCGACCGCCACCGCGGGCGCGATGCAGGTGGCGGAGTCGCAGGTGGCCGAGGCCCAGAAGGCGGTGGAAGAGGCGAAGAAAGCCCTCGAGGCCGCCACGGCCGAGCTCGAAGCGGTGAAGGCCAAGCAGTCCGCCGCCGCCGAACAGGTCAACCGCTGGAAGGTGGAACTCGAGTTCAGTCGCCAGCCCATGTAGGACAGGTCTCCCGACCTGTCGTGATGTGTAGGACAGGTCTCCCGACCTGTCGCGACAGCTTGGAAAGCTGTCCTACAAAAGCTGTCCTCTATGGCGAGCGGCGTCCTGTCGCAACGATTACGACATTTCGGGCAA
>CAYZFV010000003.1:0-2977 GCA_964477765.1 uncultured Candidatus Kuenenia sp. | reverse complement strand
CTTTCCCGACCCCCCCCGGCTGGGCGGCGGCGAGCTCGCGGACCAGCCGTTAGAGCCGGCCGAGTTCGGCCGTCGGATCGGAGGCGAAGGCCTCGTCGTCGCGGAGGTGCTTCCAGCCCCAGAGAATCATCCCGAACTGCGTGCCCCAGTCGCCGAGATGGTTGTCGGTGATCACCCGATGCCCACGAAACCGGAGGATCCGCGCCAGAGCGTCACCGATCACGGTCGAGCGGATATGCCCAACGTGCATCGGCTTGGCGACGTTTGGGGACGAGAAGTCGATGACGATCGTCTCCGGGGGATCGACCGGCGGCACACCGAGCCGTGGATCGCGACAGGCGATCACGACCGCTCGGGCCAATGCCTCGTCGCGAACCCGCAGGTTGATGAATCCCGGACCGACGGGCTCGGTCGGCGGCTCGAAGAGATCGCCCACGTCGAGCCGCTCGATGATCGCCGCCGCCACCTCCCGCGGCTTGCGGCCGGCCCGCTTGGCGAGGGCCATCGCCATCGTGCCGGAATAGTCACCAAACTTGGCGTCGGCCGTCTCGCGGACCTGCTCGACGAGCCCGGGTAGTTCCTCGGCCGCGATCGCCACCACGCCATCGGCGGTGAGTCGCTGCAAGGCGGCGGCAAACATGCCCCGCAGGGCCGAGCGGAAATTGACGCCGACCGGTGCCGCCGGGTCGGCCATTCGGGAACTGTCGTCGTCGCTCATCCGGCCGTCGCTCCGGCGGCTGGATGAGCGACGCGGATGGCGTCGGCCCAGAGATTCTCGAGATCCCAGTAGGCCCGCGACTCGGCATCGAAGAGGTGCACGACCACGTCGCCATAATCCATCACGATCCAGTGACTGTCCTCGTAGCCCTCCACGCCACGGGGTTCGTCGTGCAGTTCGCGGCGGACCGTGTGCTTCACCTCGTCGGCCATGGCATGCATCTGGCGACGGCTCGACCCCGTCGCGATCACGAAATAGTCGAACACATCGGTGACCTTCCGCAGGTCGAGTACGACGATATCGGCACCCCGCGTCTCGTCGATCACCCGCGCAGCGATGAAGGCGAGGTCACGGGCAGGATCGGTGCGTTTCGGCATGCGGAGGTGGACGGTGTTTGAGTCGAGCGGCGGAAGGAAGATAGAGAAGTGTAGCGGACCGAGCGACAGGCTGAAGCCTGCCCTACCGCCCACACGCGCGGTCGGCCGCCAAGGCGATCCCGCTGAGGACCAGATCGGCCACGTCGATCGCCCTGGGCACGGCGTCGCGGACGGCCGCCCGCCAGCCACCGGTAAGGATCACCTGGGGCTCTGGCTCGCCGCCAAATGCCTTTTGTGCCTCCTCCACGAGGCGAGCCACCGCCCCGCGCATGCCCCACCCCACGCCCGCCGCGATCGCCTCCTGCGTCGAACGGCCGGGCATCGCGGGCACGCTCCCCTGCTCGAGCGCCGCCACCTCGGGGAGCCGACTCGTCCCTTCAGCCAACGCTTTTGCCATCAGCGCCGGCCCCGGCAGAATCGCCCCACCGAGAAATTCTCCTGCCGCCGACACAAGATTGACCGTGGCCGCTGTGCCGCAGTCGACGACGATCGCCGGACGATCGGCCGGCTTCACGAGCCGCGCCGCCGCGGCGCCGGCCAGCCGATCGATCCCGACCCGATGCGGCTCCGGCACGGTGATCACCAGTGGCATGTCGGCATGGACGATCCGCCGCTGCCGCAGAGGGCGGTGCTGCGTGGCCGACACCGCGGCGATCGCCGCCTCCAGTCGGGCCGCGGCGGCATCATGCACGCTCGCCACGAGAATCACGGCCGGCCCCGGCGCCGCGGCATGCAGCCACTGGTCGAGGGTGTCGGGGCGAAACGAGCGGCTTGCCAGATCGTGCCGCTTCGTGATCACCGGCAGCGTGGTGCCGTCGCCATGATCGGCCACCACGCCGAGCTTGATTCGTGAATTGCCGACATCGGCGAGCAGCACGGTGTCGCCAAGGCAGACCGGAGGACGTGGCAGGGCGGGAGTAGCCATGGCTCGATTATGGCGCGCGGCCATCGAGCAGGGCCACCACCGCCTTGAGCAGCCGGTCGAGGCCCTGCCCCGTCACGGCACTCACGGCGATCACCTCGCGGCCCACGGCCGCAGCCAGCCGCTGCCGCACCTCCTCGGCGTCTGGCAATTCGGCCTTGCTGACCACCACGATCTCGGGCCGGCTGCCGAGCGCGGCGTCATAGCGAACCAGTTCCTCGCGGATCGCCCGGTAGTTGGCCAGCGGGTCGCCCCCGTCCATCGGCATCGGCTCGACGACATGCACGAGGATCCCGGCCCGCTCGACATGGCGGAGAAACTCATGCCCCAGCCCCACGCCGACATGGGCCCCCTCGATCAGCCCCGGCAGGTCGGCCAGCACGAAACTGCGATCGGGCGACACGGCCACCATGCCGAGCATCGGCGATTTCGTCGTGAACGCGTAGTCGGCGATGGCCGGCCGCGCCCGCGAGAGTCGGGAGAGGAGCGTGCTTTTGCCCGCATTCGGCTTGCCGACCAGCCCCACGTCGGCAATCACCTTGAGTTCCAGCGTGAGCGACCGCACCTCCCCCCGCTCGCCCGGCGTGGTCTCCCGCGGAGCGCGGTTGGTCGACGTCTTGAAGTGCTGGTTGCCCTTGCCCCCCGCCCCGCCCTGCGCCGCGATGATCTGCTCGCCGGCGCGGGCCAGGTCCTTGAGCACCAGGCCGGTCGCCTGATCGATCACGATCGTTCCCGGGGGCACCCGCAACACGAGGTCCTCGGCCGACCGTCCATGGCAGTTGGCCGGGCCACCTGCCGAGCCCGATGCGGCTTTCCACTGCCGCCGGTGGGCCAGCGGGGCGAGCGAATCAACTCCCGCCTCGGCACGCAAAATGATGCTGCCGCCGTCTCCACCATCACCGCCATCCGGGCCACCGAGCGGAACGTATTTTTCGCGGCGGAAACTCAGGCAACCACGGC
>CAYZFV010000002.1:0-8145 GCA_964477765.1 uncultured Candidatus Kuenenia sp. | reverse complement strand
CTCGGCACCCTCCTTGATCCACCGCTGGAGAATCGCGGCCTCAGCCGGCGTGATCGGCTTGTTGAATCGCGGCGGCGGCATCACGACGGCGGGGTCGGTGCTCGTGATGCGGGAGATCAGTTCACTCGTGGCCGGGTCACCCGGCACGACGGCGGTCGTGCCGCTGTCGAGTTCGGCCGTCGCCGTCGCGCGAAGATCGAGCCGGAGCCCCGCCTGGCGATCCTCATGGTCGGGGCCGTGGCAGGAGAAGCAGCGGTCGGAGAGAATCGGCCGCACATCCCGATTGAAGTCGAGCGGCGCATCGGCGGCTCGGGCGGCCACGACGGCCGCCAACAACAGGCTGCCTGTGGCAACGATCCGGAAGGCGGTGTGTCCCATAGAAATTCTCCTGGGGAACACCCGCGTCGCCGTTCGGCGGCCTTCCGCAACTGTGGCCGGCCGTCAAACGCGGACCTGCAATCAGGTCGATCGGCGGGAACTATTCATAACGCTCCTTGAAATATAGCATCGGTCGCTCACGCCGCCAAACTCTTGTGGGCTCATGTCGCGGAGTGTTTTGCGGGAAAATCAACGGATGACCGGTTTCCTTCACGCCCCGGGCATCGGCTGCGACGCATCCATGAAGATTCTTGTCGTGATGGGCGTCTCAGGCGTCGGGAAGACGGTTGTCGCCCGGGCGGTCGCCGACCGCCTTGGCTGGGCCTTTCAAGAGGGCGATGCCCTCCACCCCGAAGCCAACATTCGCAAGATGTCGGCGGGCGAGCCGCTGACAGATGCCGATCGGCAGCCGTGGCTGGAAGCGGTCGCGGCCTGGATCGACCGGCAACTGGCTGCAAACGTATGCGGCGTGCTGACGTGCTCGGCGCTCAAGCGTGCCTATCGGGAGCGGATCGTGGGCGGGCGATCGGGCGTGCGGCTTGTCTATCTCCAGGCGAGCGAGCCGGTGATCGCAGCCCGGCTGGCCGCTCGGTCGGGCCACTTCATGCCACCGCAACTTCTGAAAAGCCAACTTGAAACCCTTGAAGAGCCCACCGCCGATGAGCATCCGATCATCATCGATGCATCGCTGCCGGTGAGCGTGAGCGCGGATGCCGTTCTCGCTCATCTCGAGCTTCGATAAACTGTCGCCATGGCGGCCTCCTTCAACGCCCGATTGATTCTGCCCCATGCCCTGCGGGTCGCCGTCGTGGCCGCGATCGCCTGGCTTGTGCATGCCGAACACGGCCGATTCCTCGCCCGGCAAGCCGCGGTCGATCTTGCGAGCCTGCCGATCCTGCGGGTGCAGCGTCACCTGCCCGAGGCTGCCGCGATCGGCTCCGACTCAGCTGCCGTGATCGGAGGTCGCGACCTGCTCGACGCCGATGGCCGAGAAGTGGGCACGATCTTTCACACGAGCCCCGCGGGGGACAGGGCGATCGGCTTCTCGGGGCCGACCGACATGCTCGTGATCTGTGATGCCGACCTGCGAGTGGCGGGAATCGAGGTGCTCTCCAGCCGCGACACCCGCGACCATGTGGCCGCGGTCGAAGCCGACGAGGTGTTTCTGAAGTCGTTCGTGGGCCGGTCGCTCGAAACACTGGCCACGCTTCAGCCGGCCAAGGCCGATGCCGTCGCCGGCGCGACGCTCACGAGCCTGGCGATCACCGAGGCGCTTGTGCTGCGACTGGGTGGGGCCGCCACGGCGAGCCGGTTTGGACAGCAGCCCGGTCTTGCCGACGTGCACATCATCTTTCCTTCAGCGGCCCAGATTTCAGCCGACGCCGGTGATCCGGCGGTGATCCGCGTTGTCGACGAAGCCGGCATTCCGCTCGGCTGGTGCCTGCGGACAAGCCCGGCAGCCGATCGCGTGATCGGTTACCAAGGCCCGACCGACGCGCTGGTTGGCTTCGATAGCGAAGGCAAGGTTTGCGGTGTGGCGGTGCTCGCCTCGTTCGATAACGAGCCGTATGTCGGCTACGTGCGGGATGATGCGGCGTTTCGCGGCGTCTACCGGGGCATGACGTTCGAACAGCTCGCCGACATCGACCCGGCAAACACGGGCGTGGAAGGTGTGAGCGGGGCCACGATGACGAGCCAGGCTGTCGCCGAGGGGCTCGTGCGTGCGGCACGGGTGCGGCGCGAGACTGAAGCGTCGGGCGGTGGCGGCGCCGGGCCGGCGGCAACGGTCGCCGCTTTCGTCCGCGGGATCGACGGCCCGCAGTGGGGTTCGCTGGGGGTAATTGCAGCGGGGATTGCAACCGGGTTCACGCGGCTGCGCGGCACCTGGTTTGGGCGGCTCGTGATGCCGCTCGGCGTGCTGGCGTATCTCGGCTTTGGGGCCGGCGCCCTGCTCTCCCAGGCTCAACTCTGGGGGTGGGCGCAGGCGGGTGTGCCTCGCGGGGCGGCCGTGCTTCTCGCGCTGGCGGTGGCTGGGATCATGCTGCCGGTGACGCCCCGCCGCAACATCTACTGCTCGCACCTGTGCGCCCACGGGGCGGCCCAGCAGCTGATCGTGCGGCTGGTGAAGCCCAAGCGAAGCGTGCCGGCAGCGGTACGGCCTTGGCTGGTTGGTTTGCCGTGGGCGCTCCTGGCAGTGGCGATCCTGACGGCGGCTTGGCACCTGCCGCTGGGCCTCGTCGACATCGAGCCCTTCGACGCCTACCTGCCGACGGTGGCGGGCGTGGCGGCGCTGGCTATTTTCGGTGTGAGCCTCGCCGCGAGTTGCGTGGTGCCGATGGCCTACTGTCGCTACGGCTGCCCGACGGGAGCGGTGCTCGACCATCTGCGGTTCCACAGCCGTGCCGATCGCTTCACGTGGCGGGATAGCGTGATGCTCGCCTGCCTCGCCGCCGCCGGTGCGGCCCACTGGTGGCCGTCATGATCGGTCCGAGCCGCTTGAATCTCTGCCAGACAAACGCGGCCGGTGTTGACGCGAGAATCGGCTTGCGGTAAAGTGAACACAATTATAGTAAGGAGGTGAGGATGAGTACCGACATGTTTGGGCTCGGCGACTTGTCTGCGGAGGAGAAGTTGCGGATCGTCACTGCCTTGTGGGATGACATCGCAAATTCATCAGCCCCGCTCGTCGTCCCAAATGACATCGTCGACGAAGCATGTCGCCGGAACGAGGAACTCGCGCAGGATCCTTCGATCGCGATCGACGAAGCTGAGCTGTGGCGTCGGGTTCATGGGTAAAGCGAGAGCGTATCACCCCGCGGTCGCGGATGACCTCAAGGCTGCGACTCGTTACTACGATGCGATCTCCGCCGATCTTGGGGATCGCTTCCGTGCCGATATTCGCCACCGTCTCTCAGACATCGAATATCGCCCCGAATTATTTGGGCGGGTGCGGAATGACATCGGGGCTGCGGGAGTGCGCCGATTTCCGTATGTGATTTTGTTTACAGTCGAGCGCCGCCGGGTTTTCATCCTGGGTATTTTTCATGCCCGCTCAGATCAAGAGGGATGGTTTGCCAGACTGGGGCCCTAGGATGAAAACGTGAGGATACGGACTTGTTTTGCGATCGTTGTCATGACGGTGGGATGCGGGGCGATGGCGGCGGAGTTGCCGACGCTGGCCGGGCCGGCGATGGGGACGACCTATCGGGTGACTCTCGGGGCCATTCCGCCAGGTCTGTCTCGGGGCGAAGTGCATCGGGAGATCGAAGCGGTGTTGGCACGGATCGATCAGGCCGCCAATACCTGGCGGCAGGATTCCGATGCGAGCCGGTTCAACCGCGCCGCGGCCGGGGAGTGGATGGCCGTGTCAGCCGATCTCGTGGCGATCGTCGAGATCGCCCGTGGCGTGCATCACCGCTCCGATGGTGCGTTTGACATCACGATCGCGCCGCTCCTGCGGCTGCCGCCGGGAGACCGTTCAGAAGCCGCCCGGGTGGCGGCCTTGGCACGGGTCGGGATGCAGCACATCGAGTCACGGGCATCGCCCCTTGCCCTGCGGAAGCGAATCGACGGCGTGGAGATTGATCTCGGCGGTATCGGGCCGGGCTACGCGGTCGATCGGATCGGCGGGCGGCTGGTGGAACTCGGATCGGCGTCGCACCTGGTGGAGCTAGGGGGCGAAGTCCGTGCGTGGGGCACGCGGCCTGATGGCACGCGGTGGAGAGTCCGGCTCTGCGGAAAAGGCACCGACGACAGAGCCGCGAAGGTGGTCGACCTCGCTCCCGGTGAGGCAATCGCAACAGCCACGAGCCGCCCCGGTCGATCACCGATCGATCCCCGGACCGGTGCGGTTGTCGAAAACGCCCCTGGGACAGTGAGCAGGCGCGCCGCCACGTGCGGCGAGGCTGATGCCGAGGCGGTTGCCGCACTCGTGCAGGCCGGAGTTCACGCAGACAAGAAGCCACGCCGCTGACGGTTTTCTTTCATGAGGCTCCACAGCCCTGAGCATTGATCACGCGGGGCCGTGGGCTACGGTCGGATTTTGGTTGGCTGCTCCGGTGGCGAAGGCTAAGATCAAAAAAACGCATCGAGGATCCCCGAAGATTTTCCATGCCCCGCCGATCGACCATCCGCTGCGGTGGTCCGCGACTCGGATGAACACTTCGAGTCGGCGACGCGGGTAACCCCTGACCAAGACGGTGTCTCATGGGTTGCTCGACCTTCATGGTTCGCGGTTCCAGCCGCCTGTTTTGCCTGACGTTGCTGGCCATGGTGGCGGCTGCGGCCGGGAGCCTCCTCTGGGCGGCCACGCCAGCGGCCCCAAAAAGCCAGGCCCGGATTTCCTTTAATAACGACATCCGGCCGATCCTCTCGGAAAACTGTTTTGCCTGCCATGGCCCCGACAACGCCAATCGGCAAGCCGGTCTGCGGCTCGATACGTTCGAGCAGGCGATCGAAGAACTCGACAGCGGCATGCGGGCGATCGTGCCGGAGGATGTGGCGGCGAGCGAACTGATCGCGCGGGTCGTGGCCGACGATCCCGACATCGTGATGCCCCCGCCGGAGGCGAAGATCGGCCGGCTCTCGCCCGAGCAGGTGGCGACGCTGAAACGGTGGATTACCGAGGGGGCGAAGTACGAGCCGCACTGGGCGTTTGTGTCGCCCGTGAAGCCCGTGGCCGACGATGCCGCGGCCGGCATCGATGCGACCGTGGCCGCGAGGCTCGCCGCCCGCGGCCTCACGCATCAGCCGGAGGCTGATCGCCCCACGCTCATTCGCCGGGCGAGCTTCGACATCACGGGCCTTCCTCCCACGCCGGCGGAAGTCGATGCGTTTGTGGCCGACGCCTCGCCCGACCCCTACGAAAAACTCCTTGACCGACTGCTCGCCAGTCCCCGCTATGGAGAGCGGATGGCCGCCGACTGGATGGACCTCGCCCGCTACTCCGACAGCTATGGGTTCCAAGTCGACCGTCCGCGGCCCGACATGTGGCCCTGGGGCGACTGGGTGATCAAAGCCTTCAACGAAAACCTCCCGTGGGACCAGTTCACGCTGTGGCAGGTGGCCGGCGACCTGCTGCCCAATCCCACCCGGGAGCAGGTGCTCGCCACCGCCTTCAATCGGTTGCATCAGCAGGAGAGCGAAGGCGGGTCGGTCGAGGAGGAGTATCGCGTCAATTATGTGAACGACCGCGTGACGACATTCGGCACGGCGTTCCTTGGCCTGACGATGGAATGCTGCCGCTGCCACGACCACAAGTTTGACCCCATTTCGCAAAAGGACTTCTACGCGCTCTTCGCCTTCTTCGATGACATCGACGAGGCGGGCCTCTACTCCTACTTCACGCCGGCCGTGCCGACGCCGAAGATGCGACTGCTCGACGAACCGACGGCGGCGGCTTTGGCCAAGGCGACCGAGGCCTGCGGGGAGGCGGCTGCAGAACTGGTCGACGCCGAGGCAGCTCCCCGCACCGCCGTGGCCGCCTGGATTGCCGGCAAGGCTGATATGCCTCGGGCGCTCACGGGCGAGGCGGCTGGCACGATTCCCGGCGAGCTGGTGCGGTATGCCTTTGATGAGCGAGCCAAGGACGGAACGTTTGCCAGCGGTATTGAGGCGACCGAAAGCCGCTCCGCGAAGGCGCCGCCGGAGATCGAGATCGTCGACGGCAAGCACGGCCACGCCATCAAGCTCACGGGCGACCATCCTGTCACCACGCCCGTGGGCAACTTCCGCCGCAGCCATCCGTTTACGGTGTCGCTGTGGCTCGAGTCGCCGGCTGCGTTTGACCGCGCGGTGGTCTTTCACCGGTCGAAGGCATGGACCGATGCGGCCAGCCGGGGCTACGAGCTGCTCGTCGACAAGGGGCATCTCCAGTGGTCGCTGATCCACTTCTGGCCCGGCGACGCGGTGAGCGTGCGGATGGAGGAGCCGCTGCCCACGAGCGAATGGGTGCATGTGGCCGTGGCGAGCGATGGCTCGGGCAAGGCGGCGGGGCTGAAGATCTTCGTGAATGGTCATCCGGTGGCGACGACAATCGTTCGCGACAGCCTCACCCGGGAAATTACCGGTGGCGGCGGCGACACGATCACGATCGGCGAACGGATGCGAGATCACGGCTTCAAGAATGGGCTGGTCGATGACTTCCGGGTGTTCGACCGGGAACTGTCGTCGCTGGAAGTCCGTGAACTTGTCGAGCCCGGGGCGATTCAGGCCGCCATCGCCGCCCGGCAGTCGGCGGAACTCCTCGGCGACTACCTCGCAGCCGCCTTCGACGAGTCAGCGGCGACCAAACGGAGGGGCCTCGAGGATGCCCGTCGCGGCCGCGACGACCTCGCCGAGAAGCCGCGCGAGATCATGGTGATGCAGGATCTCGCCCAGCCGAAGATGGCCTACATCCTCGAGCGCGGTGACTACGACAAACGGGGCGAAGCGGTGGAGCCCGACACGCCCGCCACCCTGCCCCCCTTCCCGGCCGATCGGCCGAGGAACAGGCTCGGCCTGGCGGAGTGGCTGATCGATCCTGAGCATCCGCTGCTCGCCCGAGTAACCGTGAACCGCGTCTGGCAGTCGCTCTTCGGTCTCGGCCTCGTGCAGAGCCCCGAAGACCTGGGCAGCCAGTCGACGCGGCCGGAGTATCCCGAGGTGCTCGACATGCTCTCGTGGAAGTTTTCCCACCCCGTCGCCGAGGGCGGCTTCGGCTGGGACATGAAGCGGCTGATCAAGACGATCATGCTCTCGCAGACCTATCGACAGCGGAGCATCGCCGATGCAAAGACGATGGCCGATGATCCACTCAATGTGTGGCTCACCCGTGGGCCGCGGCATCGCCTGCCGGCCGAGATGATTCGCGACGGGGCCCTGGCCGCCTGTGGGCTGCTCGTGGAGAAGGTCGGGGGGCCGCCGGTGAAGACCTATGACCTGCCCGACTCCTTCAAGCCGGAAAAGGCCGGCACGGGTGAGGCCCTCTATCGCCGCAGTCTCTACACCTACTGGCGCCGCACGGGCCCCGCACCGATGCTGGAAGCCTTTGATGTGCCGAAGCGGGTGGTCTGCGTGGCGAAGCGAGACACCACCAACACGCCGCTCCACGCCTTCGTGCTCATGAACGGGCCGCAGTTTGTGGAGGCGGCTCGCGTTCTGGCCGAGCGGCTCCTGGCCGAATACAGCGGTGAACCGCAGCCGGCGCTCGAGCGGGCGTTTGCCTTGCTCACGAGCCGGCGGGCCGACGCGGAGGAACAGCGAATCCTCGGAGCGATGCATGCCGAGCAGTTGGAGTGGTATCAGGCTCACCCTGATGACGCCGCCAAGCTCGTGGCGATCGGCGATCGGAAGCCCGACGCCGCCCTCCCGGCGGTCGAGGTGGCGGCCGCGGCCAGTGTGATCAACGCCCTGATGAACTACGACGAAAGCGTGGTGAAGCGATGAACCGTTTTGCAGATCGTTGCACAGGTTTCCAGCCGGCCGTGAGCCGGCGGGAGTGGCTCGGATCCTTCGGGATGGGCCTCGGCGGCATCGCGCTGGCCGAGATGCTCGGCCGCGAGGCGGCGGCGGAGAGCGGGTCTGCCAAGCTGGCCCTCCCGCCCGGCTCGACGGGGGGTGTGCTCGACGCGTTTCATATCCCGCCCAAGGCGAAGCGGGTGATCTACCTCTTCCAGTCGGGCGGTCCGTCGCAGATCGACCTCTTCGACCACAAGCCGCTCCTCGTGGAAAAGTCGGGTGAGCAGTTGCCCGAGAGCGTCCGCGGCACCCAGCGGCTCACCGGCATGT
>CAYZFV010000001.1:0-3623 GCA_964477765.1 uncultured Candidatus Kuenenia sp. | reverse complement strand
CCTGCTTGTCGCCTGTGGGCAAGTGATGCTTGGGCTGGCGACCTGGGCCGTCAAATGGGGTGTGCCGGGCGGCATGCTGCCGGAGGCATGGCAGTCGGCCGGCCCGCTCGTCGCCCGCAGCGCCTCGGGGGCCGTGATCGTCACCGCGCACGTGATCCTCGGCATGATGATCCTGGGCGGGAGTGTGGTGCTCGCCATCGTCAGTGGCGGACTCGAACGGCTCGGTGTCTGGCGCCGCGGTGCGGTGGCTGAAAGGGGGCGAAGTTTCGCATGACCGTGCCTTCCGCATCCGTGCTGTCCCCAGCTCCCGCCGCGTTGACCCTCGTGGAGTCCCCGGGCCGCGTCGCCAGCATGTGCAGGGATCTGGCGCTCCTCACGCGTCCGCGGATCGCCATCATGGTGCTCGCCACGGTGGCGGCGGCCGCCTGGATCACCGGCGGCCCCCCGGAGGAGCCTGTGCGGTTCGGCTGGCTGCTCGTCGGCACCGTGCTCGTCGCCGCGAGTTCCAGCATCGCCAACCAGATTCTCGAGCGCGAGACCGATCGTCGGATGGAGCGGACCGCCGGGCGTCCTCTCGCTGCCGGGCGGCTTGGCCCGCTGCCAGCCGCCGCCGCGGCAGCCGTGCTGCTCGTCGCGGGCTTTGGGATCGCGGCCCTCGCCGGTGGCCTCGGCGCCGCGAGCGCTGCTGCCGCGACGTGGCTGCTCTACGTGGTCGTCTACACACCGCTCAAACCGCTCTCCCCTCTCAACACGGCGGTCGGGGCCGTGGCCGGTGCGCTGCCTGTGGCCATCGGCTGGTTCGGGGCCGGCGGTCCGGCCCGGTTCATGGCGGGCGACGTCCGGGGGGCGCTCGCGGTGGCCGCGCTCGGCACCGTGCTCTACCTCTGGCAATTTCCTCACTTCATGGCCATCGCTTGGCTCTATCGGCGGCAGTATGCGGCCGCCGGTCTCAAGATGCTCACGGTCGTCGATGCGAGCGGCCTGCGGGCCGCCGGGCAGGCCCTCGCCGCATCTCTCGCCATGGTGCCGGCCGCCCTGGTGCTGGCCGTGCCGTCCGGCAGCATCCGCCTGTTCCTGGCGGCGGCGGCGGCCACGATCGCGTATGCTTGTGCCACGATTCACTTCGCAGTCCGACGCGACGACGCCTCGGCCCGTCTGCTTCTCTTCACCTCCCTTGGCGTCCTGCTCGGCCTCCTGGCCGCGGCCGTGACGCTCGCCTGATCACCCCGAAGACCAGCCGCCGATGAACGCCTCTGCCATCTCGATTCCCCACGGTTCCGCCGGCCACGACAACCATGGGCACGGGAACCATGGGCATGGTGATCACGGGCATGGTGATGATGGCCACGGGCACATCACGCTCCAATATCAGCCGGGCCTGCCGCTCTCCCGTGGCAAGCTCATCATGTGGCTGTTCTTGTCGACGGAGATCATGTTCTTCGCCGCACTCCTGAGCAGCTACGTCGTGCTCCGATTCGGAGCAGCCGTGTGGCCGAAGCCGCATCACGTGCATCTTTCGCCGCCGATCGGCGCGTTGAACACGTTCGTGCTGATCTGCTCGAGCGTCACGATCATGCTGTCCCTCGCCGCCGCCCGGGCCAACAAGGCCAGTCTCGCCAAAACCTGGATGCTGCTCACGCTGCTCCTCGGCACGCTGTTCCTCGGCATCAAGGGCTACGAGTACCAGGCCAAGTTTTCCCACGGCATCTACCCGTGGGCTCCCCACGGCCTGATCCACGAGCGGCCCGATTTGTATTACGGGTCGGCGGTGCGGGCCCGGCTCGGCGAGCCTGCCATCATCGACCGGCTCAAGGAACTCGACGACGCCCCGGCCGGGTCTCTCTCAGCCGAAGAACTCGCCGCCCGCGGCCGCCTCCAACAGGTTCGGAAGATCGTGG
The DNA here is from genome assembly GCA_964477765.1 of uncultured Candidatus Kuenenia sp. GTDB lineage: Bacteria > Planctomycetota > Planctomycetia > Pirellulales > UBA1268 > CACORA01. The sequence continues at coordinate 1,725 of CAYZFV010000001.1, read as the reverse complement.
CGAACCCCGGCCAGCAGGCCTTCGACATGGCCGTCGTGGCCGATCAGGTCATGCCCTTGCCCGCCGAGGGGGCCGATCACCACAGTTCCGATCACCACAGTTCCGATCACCACGGCGGCGGTCACGGCCTCAACGATATCTTTTCCTGGCTGCGACTCCCGATCGTGATTCCCGGCGGCAACATGTGGGCCAGCACCTACTTCCTCCTCACGGGCTTCCATGCGATCCACGTGATCGTGGGCCTGATCGTCTTCGCCATCCTGCTCAAGTACCGGCTCGATGCCTCCCGGGCGGACATGATCGAAAACACCGGGCTCTACTGGCACTTCGTCGAACTGGTGTGGATCTTCCTGTTTCCACTGCTCTATCTCTTCTAGCTCAATCGGCTTTTTTCATTCGGGGCTCCTGCCACCATGCACGATCACGACCATCATCCCTCGGCCGCGCACGGGCCCGTCACCCGCGTTGGAGAAACCGCCGACGACACGGTGCGCCACGCGGAAGCCAGCCACGACTCCGCCGGGCACGAGCACCATGCCCATGGCGGCATCGGGAAATACCTGCTCGTCTTCCTGGCCCTCTGCGTGCTGACGACGATGTCGTTCTCCACCTATTCGGCGGCTTGGCCGTGGAAGGATCAGCCGCAGGTGGGTTGGGCCTTCATGATGGCCATCTCCTGCACGAAGGCTCTGCTCGTCGTGCTGTTCTCCATGCACATCCTGTGGGAGGCCAACTGGAAGTATGTCCTCACGATCCCGGCAGCGATGATGGCGATCTTCCTGGCGATCATGCTGATTCCCGACATCGGGATGCGGAATCGGATGGTGTCGCAGGAGCGGGCCCTCCACATGGCCCGGACGGCCGACCTGCGACTCCTCGAGGAAGCCGGCGCGGCGGCCGCCGCTGCCCCGGCTCACTGACATGCGAACGACGCTCGTTGTTCTTGTCGTGGTCACCGCGACGCTGTCGGGCTGCCGGCCGGCTGACGAGCCGCGGGGGAAACGGCCTGAACCGCCGCTGCCGGTGGCGGGGAAGGTCGAGGTCGATAAGGAGTCGGCGGGCAGCATCAAAGAGACGCCGTTCGTCCTCACGGATCAGACGGGGGCTGAGTTTCGCTCGGAAGCGCTCGCCGGCAAGGTCTGGATGGGGGCGATCTTCTTCTCGAACTGTCCCGGGCCCTGCTTTCGCGAGAACCAAGCCATCGCCGACCTGCTCGCGCGGATCGATCATCCGGATTTCATGGTCGTGAGCCTCACCTGCGATCCGACGACCGACACGCCCGAGGTGCTCCGCCGCTACGGAGACCGGTTTGAGGCCGATCCAGCCCGCTGGAAATTCCTGACAGGCGATCTCGACGTCATCAAGCAGGTCGGGCAGGAAACGTTCAAGCTGCCGGTGGAACTGGGCGTCCATTCGGAGCGGGGCGTGGTCTTCGACCGACAGGGGCGGCTCCGTGGCGGCTACCACCTCCTGCAGGAGGATCGGGTGAAGGAACTCGAGAAGCTCATTCGCGATGTGCTGGCCGAGGAGGCCCCAGCGCCGTGAGCCTCACGCTGCCTCTCGCCGTCCATCCGCTGGCCACGACCAACGCGGTGCTCAACTCGATCGCGGCGGTGCTGCTCGTCGTCGGCTGGGTCGCCATCGCCCGCGGCCAGTGGCGGGCCCACCGGGCCGCGATGATCGCAGCCTTCGTTGTTTCGGCCATCTTTCTGGTCTCCTACCTCA